>CAJXFK010000028.1 GCA_913052575.1 uncultured Planctomycetaceae bacterium | reverse complement strand
CTGCATATTGCGTTCGACGCGAAAGTTGAATTGGAAGCGACGTGCCTCACGAACAGTCTGGCCAGTGATGGGTTCGATGTCCACATAGTAGCTATGAAGCCTGCGATCATAATTGGTGTCGAAATACACCTGCCTAGCCTCGAGACCACCCCACTCTTCGTTGCCGTAGAAGTGAGGCAGGCTTATAAAGCAGGGTGTATCAGTGATGGCCTGGAGAGATATCATACCGTAGGGAATCGTGTATCTCTCATCATGAAGGTCTTTGAGTTTATCACGAGCAAATCGACGACCCTCGTCGAATGTTGTAGACGTGGTCTAATAGCGATTAGCTCGAGCCCAGAAGCGACGTGTATAATTGTGTGCCTCGGCCTTCTTGTGGGTTGGCCACTCGACATAGTACCTGTCGAACTGCATGGTGAAATAGATCTCAGTGCAATGGAGGCAAAAAACTGACTCTTCGGAGAGGTCTGCCATTCCAATCTTGAGGTCCCCAGTGCGAAGACGCATGAGTTCAATGAGCATAAGATGGTCCGCATTCAACACATGCATCACGTCAGCACCTTGAAAGTCGAAGCCCTTGCCCCGTAGCAGATATGTGAAGTTGTAGGCTCGGAAGCCCTCCCACCCAAAAGGGCGTGTTTGGTGGATCAGCGTCCCAGCGGATGTGTTGATTGTATCCACCTAAGTAGACCGATTGCATATAACGAAGCAACTGACCGTCAGCGAAGCATCAGCCCCGCTAGAATAAACAGGCGCGGGA
Source organism: uncultured Planctomycetaceae bacterium (assembly GCA_913052575.1). Taxonomy (GTDB): domain Bacteria; phylum Planctomycetota; class Planctomycetia; order Pirellulales; family UBA1268; genus UBA1268. The sequence goes on along the minus strand of CAJXFK010000028.1, from coordinate 25,340 downwards.
TAGTCTGCACAAAATCGTCACCCGTGATAAGAGTCCCGTTACCGCGCCATTCTGCAACGCGCTGCACATCATTGAGATTGCCTTTGCCTGTCTGTAGTCGAGTTGTGCAGGTGGCAGCACCTGCGTACCCGGATGAATTACCGAGGATTGCAGCTGAATTTCCTGCAGGTCCGGTGATGTACACCGGTGGTTTGGAAAACCATATTGAAATAATTGAGAAATTATCTCGTGCGAGGCCTCTTCTTGGAAATCATCCAAATGCTGTGAAGCAGGTACGAGATCCTTGTTTTGTTCAAGAAGTTGCCTGCAAGAATGGCTGCACGTATCCACGCACTCTTTTTAGTTCATCGGAGGTGCCAAGAGACGGTTCGTTTTTAAGGAAACCAACAGCGAGTGTCGGTGGCATCGGGGTGGTGCCGTGGAAAAATCCGTGCGAAGAAACTGTTGATGGTAGAGAATATTGGCAACAGTTTGTCTCGGGCATTCCGATGTCGGCAAGTTTGTTAGTGACTGGAGAAAAAGTCGAATTGCTCGGGGTTTGCAGACAACTCGTTGGACGGAAGTGGTGCTATACAAACCACTTCAGATTTTGCGGTGCTATCCAGTTGTCGACGTCTGCATTTCAGAAAGATGTGTTACATCACTTGCACCATTTTGCAATTGATCTCGCTCGGAAAGTAGGCCTTGCTGGGCTGATAGGAATTGATTTCATTTTACCTCGAACATCAAAGCAACGAAGGGAACAATCGCCAGTAGTTCTTGAGGTTAATCCAAGACCCACAGCCACCATGGAGTTGCTGGAACGATGCACCGGTCGTAGTCAGGCAGGCATGCATCTGGCCTCACTAGGAGTGCCATTATTGCGAGAGTCAATCGCGTTGCAGGATGGAAGCAAAATGTATTGGGGGAAGGCAGTGCTTTTCGCCAACGAAACACTCACCGTCTCTGCATCTGTTGAGCAACATCTTGTGAAGTGTTCATCATGTTTGCAAGGGCGGGAGTCTGGTTGGCCGATGGTTACAGACTTGCCGTGTTCGGGCACCGTTATTCGGCCTGGCCATCCAGTCGTCAGTGTTTTTGGAGTTGCAGAGTCACCGCGTCTTGTGCTTCGGATGTTACGAATAAATATAAGTAAGGTTATGCAAGGTCTATGAGTAAAGAAGTGGTTTCAACCGGCAAGTCTTCGAGTTGTGCTGTCTTCATTGGCTTCTGTAAGAAAATGCATCAAGTAAGCATCTTCTGTGGTGTCTTGATAGAAGTCTTGCAGGACACTTGTCGCGAGAAAGCCTAATGAACGGAAGAAAACTTGTGCTGGAAGATTTGTTTCGCGCACTTCCAGTACGATCCTGTTGCGTCGCTGGGAGCTGAGTTTAGACATTAATTTGGTTAGCATCGCAGTGCCAATTCCAAGACGCCTGTGTGTACGAGCGACAGCAAAGTTAAGTATGTGAACTTTAGTTCGATGGAGTTCATAGAGCATGTAGCCCACAACGCCACCGCTTATTTCGGCAACTATGCCAATGCAATTTCGTTGCCTCAAGCATCTAGTGAAATCAGTATCAGCCCAAGGAAACTCAAAGGATTCCTCCTCGATACAAAGAATTTCAGCCATATCTCGGCGTATCATCCAGCGAATGTGCACCTGGTCTACTGAGGAAAGCTGGCGGTCGTAGGTGGTTTTCACAAGATTTTCTCCGAGGATCACTTTGGCTCGATGTATTAAAACAGGTCCATAAATACGTATTTTTTTACTACTGGCTTTTGTTAACCAGTTTTGATTCTGCGAGACGCTAGCAGGTCTCGTCGAGTCAACCAAGATGTTTCCTCCGCATGAAACTGCCTTGACCGCTTCGTGGAAAGGGCCTACTTTCCCCCGGTCTGCCAGCCACCGTTTTGTGTTGGCTTCCCCTCGATTGTTGGATAATTGCATGAATTGGTTGCACATGCTTTCGCAACGACTGCGAGGCCAAAAATATTGCACAGTGGTTTTGGTTGTTTTTTTTAATGCGATTTTTGTTGGGTGTGCTGGCCCGGCAATTCGTAGCCAAAGCCCTGAACTCGAAGCGTTAGCGGCTGTCGAATCTGCAACACAGCTAGTTGGTGACTATGCTTCACCGTGGGGGTTAAATAGCCAACGGGTTCAACGGGCTGCACTTATAACGGGCTTAGCAGACACGGGAAGTGATCCACCGCCTGACCCACGTCGACAAATGCTCTTAGAGGATATGCAAGCAAGAGGAGTAGTCGATCCAAATCAATTATTAGCGTCACGCTCAACTGCACTTGCCTGGGTCAGTGGCGTGCTTCATCCGGGTATTCGGAAGGGTGATAGATTCGACGTTATTGTTGAAGTGCCTGGTAACCATGACACAACCAGCCTTACTGGTGGTTGGCTTATGGAAGCTCGACTTGTTGAGATGGCTGTTCTTGGGAATCGTATTCGTGATGGTCACACACTTGGTGTGGCAGAGGGGCCATTGCTCGTTGATCCTGTTTCCGCTGGGGTTGTTGATTCTGTTGCAACACTTCGTGGCCGAGTGCCCGGCGGTGGTGTTTCTTTGACTTCACGATCGATAGGTTTATCAATCAATTCTGAGCATCGTTCTGTTGGCTTGTCGAAACGAATAGGTGATTGCATTAATCAAAGGTTTCATGCAATTATTCGAGGTGTGAAACGAGGTGTTGCGACCCCAAAGACGGACCGTTTCGTCGAGCTCGAAGTTCCTGAGGTCTATAGGAACAACTTAGGGCGTTATGTAAGTGTTGTTCGGTCATTAGCGGTTGCTGAACCAAGCGGCAATCGTCATGCAAGGTTAGAGCTTCTTTCGAGGCAGTTGGAGGATCCTGTTACCGCGCCACGGGCCGCATTACGGCTTGAAGCTATCGGCAAAGAGGCGATCGGCATTCTTCGTGAGGGACTTGAATCGACGGATGCAGAAGTCCGTTTTGTGTCGGCTGAAGCATTAGCGTACCTTGGTGAGTCACTTGCAGGTGAAAAGTTGGCTGAAGCAGCTCGTGATTTGAGGAGTAGTCGTCCAAAGGCATTGGCGGCACTTGCAATTTTGGATGATGCAAACGGGATTGATGCACTGCGTTCTCTTCTCAGCAGTCGGAGTGCAGAAACGAGATACGGTGCATTTCGTGGTCTTTCAATGATCGACGCTCGGCTGCCTGATATTCGTGGTGAAAAGCTTGGTGAAGTATGTAGTCTTCATGTTATTGATGTGCCCGGTGAACCTCTTATCCATGCAACCCGCGCTGCACGAGCAGAAGTGGTGCTCTTTGGAGATTCACACCCAGTACGTGATGGGCTTCGGGTAGAAGCTGGACCATCAATTATTGTCGTAGTAGAAGAGGATGAAGCAGCCGTGAGCTGCTTCAGACCAAATGAGCCTGATCTTGTGACAACGGTCATTCCTCAGGTCGAAGATATTATTCATGCAATTGTTGAGTGTGGTGGTGGGTATCCAGATATCATCCAGTTCTTGCAGCAGGCAATATCTCAGCGAAAGACAGAAAGCCGTCTTGCATTCGATGCCATTCCTACTGAGTTTGATGGACGGTTGAGCGTGCCGCGAGACATTGTTAAGAAGAAGCAGGATATAAAAAAAGAAGACATTCAGAATAAAGATGATGACAGGGAAGAGACAGAAAGTTATTGGCCCTCTCTGTTTGACACAGCGTTACTGGAATTTGGCGCATGATAACACTGAAAGCTTTAGAGCTTTTCGGATTTAAGAGTTTTGCTGACCGAACACGATTTGAGTTCCCGGAAGGCATTACCGTTGTCGTTGGTCCAAATGGATCAGGCAAATCAAATGTCGTAGATGCGATCAAGTGGGTACTTGGTGAACAGTCGGTACGTAATCTCAGGGGAAAGGCATCGACTGATGTCATCTTTGCTGGGTCAGCAGCACGAAAAGCACTCAATGCGGCTGAAGTATCTCTGGTTTTTGACAATACAACACGAGAGCTCCCTGTTGAATCTGACGAAGTACGCATCATGCGGCGGGTCTATAGGAGTGGAGAGAGTGAGTATCTTGTCAATGACGGGATCAGTCGACTCAAAGACATTCGTGAGATTCTTAGTGGAACTGGTGCAGCGACAGATGCATATAGTGTCATTGAGCAAGGTCGTGTTGATGCCTTGCTGGTAGCTTCTGGAAAAGAGCGACGGGCAGTTTTTGAAGAGGCTGCTGGGATTACTAAATTCCGTGCTCGTCGAACTGAGGCAATGCGGCGATTAGACCGAACAGAACAAAACCGTCAGCGGTTAGCAGATATAGTGGGTGAGGTAGCTGCTCGTTTAGAGACCGTAAAAAAACAAGCTAGCCGAGCTCGTCGCTGGAAGCGAATGACAGAAAAGCTTCAGTCTCTGCGTTTTGCTGCTGCTTCAGCAGACCTAGTTGGTGCTAATGCTCTACTCAGCGAAGTTTCATTAACAACCCAAGAAGCAAAAGCTCGGTCTGAAGTAGCAGAAACTGAAAAAGCAGTTGCCGAAGAGAACCTCAGGAAGCTTGGGGAAGAGCAGAAAAAAATTGAGCCAGAGCTTGTGTCGATTCAAGAAGAGTTGGCTACTGATCGGGAACGTGTCGTCGCAATGGAGGCTAAACGTGAAGCCTTGCGCATTCGCTGCGTGGACGTAGAGGGAGAATTACAAACTGCTGCAAATGTCGTACGCTTGAATAAGAATCAGTTGCAATCAACGGCTCGAGGAATAAAAGCGGTTCAGGCAGGCTGTGATACTGCATCAAATGACTTGCATCGCGTTGAATGTGAGTTGCGTGAACAAGAAGAAGCAATTGTTGGTTCACGTGAAGATGCACAATCAGCCCAGAAACGGTTATCGGAGTTGCGGGCGACAAAGGATCAGCAATCGATTGCCTGTCAAAAAGTTGAGGCTGTGGTAGTACAGCGACGCGGGGAAGCAAAAGCCGCTTTGGACTCGGTGGAGCGATGTCAGAGTGGGCTTGAGAAGTCGTGGGCTTTAGTACACCGTTTAGAAGAGGGGACTGCGGCACTCGAGGGTACGGTTGATGTCCTGGCTCAACGACGGATTGATTTACAGAGTCGTCATCAACAGCTTGATGCCGAACAACTCACGGCCACAAAGCAAGTCGAGCAGGCATGGCAGAACTTAGCTGAGAAGCAGGGCCGACTCGAGGTGCTTCGAGATCGTCAGAAGCTGCTCGAGGATTTGATTGCATCGCACGAGGGAGTTTCTGAGGCAACTCGTCAAGTTTTAGATCAATTTTCAGGTGAGATTCCTGGTTTGTGCGGTCTGCCAGCAGATCTCATTGTCGCCGATAGTCAATGGGCTGGCCTTGTGGACATAGCAGTTGGTGTGCTTGGTCAGCGGATTGTTGTAGAGCGACTGTCGGACATGCTTGATTGGTGTCAGAGGTGGGGGCGATCCTTCTCTCGTGAAGGACTAATTGCAGCGAGTGGTCGTGTCGGATTTTTAGCAATCGATAAGTTGCCGGAACCACCGTCTCTGAAAAGTCAGGAAATATTTGGGGATGATGGTGGTGTCATCGGCAGGTTAGACCAACTTGTCTCAGGCGGAACTGTAGAAGAAAGAGACAGTGAGGAGGAGCGGTCACAGGTATTATCCGGTGAATACGTTACGGGTGAAGATAACGATGAAGTGATGGACCAGTTGAATGATGTAGGCACACTCTTAAAGCGACGGCTTCTCGGTCGGGTCTGGATTGTTAAATCTATTGATTCGGCTCGCCGTGTTGTCGACCGAATGCCACCTGGATTAGTTTTCTTATCTCAAGACGGAAGCTGGCTTTCAACGGATGGTGGCTTCGAGGTAGGAGAAAGCAGTGCCGGGGTAGGCCTTGTTTCTCGGCATAGCGAGTTACGGTCTGTGAAAACAGAACAGCTTGTAATTATGGTCTCCGTACGTGAGGCGAAGAGTGAGCTGCATAGTTGTCAGCAGAAGCTTGAAGGCTTCCGGGAAGAGCAGAAGCGTCTCGTCGCGAAACAGCACGAATTGGCAGAATCCATAGCATCCAGTCGAAGTGAGCAGCAGCGTTTTCAGCGAGAATTAAAAGCTGCTCGTAGTCAGGTAGACGAGCAACAGCAAGAATTGCACGGTTCAGAGTCTCGAGCAGTTGAAGCAGCTGACGCTGTTCGTACTGCGACAAACGAAAGTGGAAAACTTGCAGCTGAAATCGGAAGAACAGACAAAACTCTGGAGGACGTTGAATCAAGTTTAGAGACATTAGGTCAGTCACACGAGCAAGTGCTCGAGCGAATCGCGGGTCTTCGCGATCAACTGTCTGTTTGTAGAGAGCGGGTGGCTGGCCTTGAAGCTACTGTGGTTGCAAAGAAGGCCGATGAAAGCAGACAAGAAGTAGAGTCTCTTGCCGCGGTCGTAAAAGAAAATACAACGAGAAAAAGACTTTCTGTTGTTACTCTTGAATTACTTCAGGTTGGTGATGGATACGCCGAAGCATGTTTGCTGGCGGAATGTTCGGCTCGTCGTGTCGCAGTGATCGTTCGTCAGCGATCGGCGATTCGTACTGCTGAGAGGCAGGCTACAAGTATCGTTGATGGTGCTCGTGAAACGCTGCAGGAATGTAGCTCAATGAGTCATGCTGCCGATCTAAAAAGAGAGACCGCAATGCATCAGCGTACACGAGTTCTTGAGCGATTGCACGATGACTATGGGATTGATCCCGTGGCTGATTTGCCTAGTCCAGCACGGACAGACTCAGAAGGCAATGTTATTGAAATTCCAGAAGATCGAGAAGAACTTGACAGCGAGATAGAAGACAATCGGAGAAAAATTGGAGCCGTAGGTTCAGTCAATCTTGAAGCGCTTGCTGAGTCTGAGGAGCTAACCGAACGATTGGCTGGTCTCGAATCTCAACTTGTAGACGTTACAGATGGAAAGCATTCTGTTGAAAAGCTAATCGAAAGAATTGACGAGGAGAGTCGTCGGTTACTTGGTGAGACTATTGAAAAAGTGAGAGCCGAATTCTCCGTTCTTTTTGAACGGCTATTCGGTGGGGGGCAAGCAGATATAATTCTGGACCCAGAAATTGATCTTCTTGATACGACGGTTGAAATTGTGGCTCGTCCCCCTGGAAAAGAACCCCGGAATATATCTTTGCTGTCCGGTGGTGAGAAAACAATGACTTGCGTGGCTTTATTGTTGGCAATATTTCGCTCACGCCCGAGTCCCTTTTGTGTACTTGATGAGGTCGATGCAGCGCTTGACGAAGCAAACGTTGACCGTTTTGTTGGAGTGTTACGAGATTTTCTTTCTTCTACCCAATTTATCGTTGTTACGCATTCGAAAAAGACAATGGCTACCGCAACCACGTTGTATGGTGTGACGATGGAAGAATCTGGTGTTTCTAAACGGGTCGCTGTGCAGTTTGAGTCAAATGCCTCATCTTTACAGACCAAAGCAGCCTGACCAGCGGCTTTACCAAAATCTTCCGAAAGAACGGCTCAAGTCTCACGACGTGATCTTTCGATCTAACCTCTTGGATGGTCATGTTTGCTGAAACTGCTTCACTGTGAAGTGGCATCTGCGGCATGAAGCAGGGGGGCCTGCAAGCCACAACGTTTTATGGATTCAAGGATTTTGTCCTTGGTCTGTAATACAAAGCGTTTTGTCTTGCCTTCTTTCTGTTTTTACCGCCCCTTTCGGAATGCGGCGACGCGGCCAAACCGATTGATTCTCCGCGTCGGGGGGGCCGTGTCTCAATACTCTTTATGAGTAGAGGGCTGGGCCAAGATTCAGTTCAGACACGAAGACAAAATGGAGTCTAGTAATGAAGGTGTTTACGACAGGCCAGGTCGCGAAGATCTGTAAAGTTGCTCCCCGAACCGTGAGTAAATGGTTCGACTCGGGAAGGCTTAAGGGTTATCGCATTCCGGGATCGCAGGATCGCCGTATTCCGCGAGAATATCTAATTAAGTTTTTGAAAGAACATGGTATGCCTTTGGGTGACCTTGAAGATGAGGCGATGGCAAAAGTTTTGCTCGTCGGCCAGGATCAATTGCTGATAGAAAATCTTAAGAGACACTTGCCGGTAGAGAATTCCTTTAAGATCCAAGTGGCTGCAAGTGGATTTGAAGCGGGTATACAAGCTGAGAGTTTTCATCCCGATTGTATTGTGGTTGATTACGCGATTGGTCGAATTGATGCACAACAGATCTGCCAGAACTTGCGACGGAATGCAGAATATTCGGAAACCATTGTTATTGCTTTGTTACCCGATGATGGTTCGCAGATTACAGTTGATCGAAATCATGTGAACGAAAGTTTTAAGAAACCGTTCGATGTAGCCTTGCTCGCTGAGCGTCTTCGGACACTCATTGGCTCACGCAAAGAACTGGTTTAAACAAGTTTTATCGATGACTCCATGCCAGGGGTCGGTGGCTTTGATTGCTGCCGACCCCTGTGTGTTTTATTGCCTCAAACCAGCATGAATGCCACGATGAATGAATCCACACAGCCGGTGAGAATGATTGATGTTGGTGGAAAGGCAATGACACTGCGGACTGCGGTTGCCTCGGGTCAACTCGCTGTACAGCCAGAAACTCTTGATCAGATTCGGAGTAGTGCTCTTGTGAAAGGAGATGCACTACAAACGGCTCGGATTGCTGGCATCATGGCAGCTAAGCGAACTTCTGAGTTCGTACCGTTGTGTCATCCTCTTCCACTCGAAGGTGTGGATGTCGATATTGAGTGTGTCAGTGGTACTGGTGGCAGTCAATCTATGGTACTAGTTATCGTTCGTGTTGTGACCACCGCGAAGACTGGTGTTGAAATGGAGGCACTTACTGCAGTGACGGCTTCGCTCATAACGCTGTATGATATGGCAAAATCAATCGACCATGATATGGTGATCAGTGAAATAAAATTGGATGCAAAGACGGGTGGTAGCAGCGGAGATTATGTGCGGTCAGGTGCACCTGCGGTTTCCCCTGAGTGAGCGGGCTTTGCTGCCTCTTGAGATCGATGTGTTTCGGCAAGAATGGGCTCGAGTTCATCTACGAAATCTCTAACATCTTTGAATTCACGATAGACGCTTGCAAAGCGAACGTATGCAATCTGGTCGAGAAGGCGAAGAAGTTCCATGAGTCGTGCTCCGAGAATACCGCTGGGAACATCGCTTTCGTAAGATCCGTAAAGTTCTGTTTCAAGGGTAGTGATTACGCCCTCAATATCATCCTCCGTAATTGGTCTCTTCCAGCAGGCCTTTGCGAGTCCTCTCTTAATTTTAGCTCTGTCAAAGGGTTCTTTTTCACCATTTTTCTTTACCACCGCAAGAAATTGGCGTTCGAACCTTTCATAGGTTGTGAATCTCTTCCTGCAGCTAAGGCATTCACGACGGCGGCGTATGCTCGCACCATCATCACCAGCTCGAGAATCTATAACACGATCATTGTCAGTACGACAGAAGGGACAGCGCATTGGGTTTTCTCGTGAGGCAAGACTGATCAGAAAGGAACGTCGATGGTGGCTTATGGTACTTCGTTTGAAGGATTTTGGGTTGGGGTGGTGCGTTGTTGTCTCGTAAGTTTCCAGTCCCGTCGCTGTCGTGAACTTGGGATGTTCATTGCTTTGCGATATTTTGTAACTGTTCTGCGTGCAACAGTGATGCCTTGCTTTGCAAGTTCTTCAACTAATTCATCATCACTTAATGGTTTCTCTTTTGATTCTTCAAGGACAATCTCTTGCAGTTTTTTCCGGACAGCGTCCCAGGCAACTTCATCTCCATCAGCACTTACAGTACCACCCACAAAAAATTTACGAAGTGGGAAAAGGCCTCGTGGTGTTTGAAGCCATTTGTCGTCAACAGCGCGACTTACGGTAGTAACATGCATGCCTATACGATCAGCAATTTGCTGCATCTTCAATGGCTCTATGGCTTCTGGTCCTTCGCTGAAAAAACGTGTCTGGTGATCAACAATAGCCTGTGCAGTTTTAAGAAGTGTGCCTCGTCTCTGTTCAATTGCTTCGATAAGCCATTGCGCTGAATTAATCTTACGTTTGATATATTCCCTGGTATCGGGATCAGTATCTGTGGCAGACAATATTCGCCTGTAGGTAGGGCTAATACGGAGGTTTGGAAGGTCAATCTCTTCAAGCCGGACTTTCCAATCACCGTCGGGTTGCTGCTCGGCAAAGACATCGGGCTTTACTGGTGGGACTACAGGACTGGTGAAGATCGCACCGGGCTTCGGGTCGAGGCTATGAAGAATATCTCGTAGGTTTTCAATTTCCTCAATAGTGAATCCCGTTTTCCGCTCGATCATGGGAAGGCGGTTTGCTGCCAGGTTTTCAAGGTGATCACGAATAATTTGCTGAATGTGTTTGGCGTAAGGGGCGTCAGCGTTGACCTGCAGCAGAAGGCACTCTTTGAGATCACGACCACCGACACCAGGTGGATCCATGCTTTGAACGATACGGAGCCCAGCTTCGAGCAAAGATTTTTGCTCATTCAGGAAAGCTTCGTTATCAGCTATTAATACTTTGCCTGTCGAGTCGGTTGGTAAAGGGTCAACTAATTCATCAAGTGGCATTGGAAGATAGCCATTTGCATCGAGGTTGAAAATAATTTTATCTGCAGCTCGTTGGATTTCCGGTAAGGCTTCGTAATGAGCTAATTGATCATGCAGGTGGTTAAAGAGGGTCTCGGGGCGATCCTCCATATTTGCAATCGTGTCAAAATAGCGATCAGATGCTTCATCACTTCGTCCTGGTGAAGACCTGCGTCTGTCTTCATCAATATCCGGATACTCTTTCGCCCAATCATAAGACCGTTCAAAATCATCTTTATTAGAATGATCCTGGTCAACAAGAAGTGGTTGCTCAGCCGTTGCTGCCGGTGGAGACTCGGCCACACTCTCTGTCGGAGAGTTACCTTCAGTTTCCGGCTCAACTAATTCAAGTGTTTCATTGTTTTGGATTTCCTGCTCGATACGTTCTTCAAGTGCTAGCAATGGTAGTTGAAGGATTTCCATGGACTGGATCATCCGGGGCGCAAGCACTTGCTTTTGCGCCATCCGCATTTCCTGACCAAAAGACATCCGCATCGACATTGAAGCTACCACTTGTAAGGAGCGTGTGCTTTTTCACACCTGCTTTCGAGACTGCCCAATCATACCATTTTCAGAGTTCTTCCGAGTTACGCAGCTAGCGGCGGGATGGTTAGAATGGCTGCCGGCTGGCGATGGCATCAGCTAACATGTCCTGATTTGCTTGCTCTAGTGAAGCCCCGACCGTGAGCCCGCGGGCGAGACGTGTTATTGTGACGGGAAGTCCAGCAAGACGATTTGCAATGGCGAGTGCCGTGCCATCCCCCTCGACATTTGGTGTAGTTCCCATAATGACCTCTTTAATCACGCCCTCCTGAAGTCTTGAAATCAGGGTTTCAATGGAGAGTTTCTCAGGCCCTACTCCGTCAAGTGGTGCCAGCCTTCCCTGCAAGACGTGGTAGACACCTCGAAAGGTGCCTGCTTGTTCTATTGCAAGAAGGTCTCGTACCTGCTCAACAACACAGACTACGCTCGGATCACGCCGAGGATCTTCACAAATTGTACATTCTTCATTCTCGGAAAGATTGAAACAGTTTCTGCAAGGTTTAAGATTTTCTTTTACAGCACGAATACTTTCTGCAAACTCGATAGCGTCCTCATTTGGCATTTTGAGGACGTGGTAGGCGAGTCGCTCTGCACTTTTTTTCCCAATGCTTGGAAGGCTTGCAAAGGCATCAATCAATCGACTGATTGGTGAATTCGATTCAGCCATTACATTACTCCGTCCTGTTTACTTTTATCTTTGTCTGTTTGGGCTAGTGTTTGATGCGAATCAGCAGGCCGTCTTGGTGGGTCTACTTTTCGAATTGCCGCATCAAAGGTTGCGAGTGCGTGACTCACCAGAGGATGTTTCACAGTTTCTTTAAGCAGGCCAGCGGAGGAGACCGCTGGTTGTTGCGCAGCTTTATGTGGTTGTGGCGATTGTTTTCCTGCCGCATCCGATTTTACGGGAGTTGTCTCATTTGCTTTCTCTTGCAGTACGACTGAAAAACGACAAGATTGCCCACTTTTAGATTCTAAAGCGGTTTGAAACTGCTTGGCAATCTCCGGCCTGTTCAAAAACGCGATCGCAGATCTCGCAGATGCTGGAAAACTGATTTTGAAATGATCTGCTTCCCGTATTGCTGATATGGCCATGTTGGCAAAATCACTGGCAAGCCCACCAACGCTGTCCCCTGTATTTTTCCATAGCGACAGTGGGTCAAGTGCCGAAGCCTGGGTAGTTGGAGCCGCGGGCTCGAGCGTATGAACTGTTTTTACTTTGGGATCAGAAAGCTTCTCGTGTACGGGGTTTTTTTCTTTATGTTCTATTTGGCTAGGCGTTACTGTTAGCTTTTTTTTTTCCTGACGGTGGACGTCTTTTTTCTCCCCGTCTTCTTTAATGCCAGAAATTACCTGGCTAAGACTGTCAAGGTCTTCAAGTGCAGCAAGTCTTATTACGGCCATCTCTGCGAGAACAGTTGTATGTGTGCTGAGTCGCATTCTTGCAAGCGAGTGATCAATGATTTGAAGCATTGCCAGCAGGGTTTGTGTCCCGGCTTGCTCGCCGAACTTTGCAAAGTCGATGCCTGCGGACTCACTTCCAATGAAAGTTTCAGCACCGCAGCCAACGCTTGCGACGAGGCAGTTCCGTAATGCGGTCAATAATTGTTCCAACACTCCGCCGGCGTCGGCTCCCTGCGTAATGCATTCGTGAAGAACAGAAAGTGCTGCTCTGGAATCTCTGTTGATAATTGCCCGGGCTAACTCTTCTACCTTTTCATCTTTACCAGTACCGATGACAGTGTGGACATCCTCAACCCCAATATCTTTGTGATCACCAGCCGCAATTCCAAAAAGCTGTTCAAGGAGTGATTGGCTGTCTCGCATGCTACCTGCCGCGCGTCGTGCAATCAGATCAAGTGCAGCAGGCGTAACTTGTATGCCCTCACTTTCAACTATTTGGGCGAGACGTTTCGCTATGGCAGCCGTGTCTACAGACTGAAAGTCAAATCGCTGACACCGAGACAAAATTGTAATAGGCAATTTTTCTGGCTCAGTGGTGCAGAGAACGAACTTAACATGCGAAGGTGGTTCTTCGAGTGTTTTTAATAGAGCGTTGAATGCTTCCCGAGTAAGCATGTGTACTTCATCGATGATATACGTTTTATGATCGCCATTCGCAGGTCGCACTGCAACGTTTTGGCGAAGTTGACGAATTTCATCGATGCCACGATTGCTGGCTGCATCAATCTCAATCACATCAACATCTTGACCCGCGGCTATTGCTTGACAGCGATCACATGTGTTGCATGGTTCGCCGTGTTCACGGTGTGTGCATTCAAGTGCTTTTGCGTAGATGCGTGCGGCACTCGTTTTGCCGACTCCGCGAGCACCAGTGAATAAATAGGCGTGGCCAATACGTCCCGAGTCAATTGCTCCGACAAGCCCTCGAGCGACATGTTCTTGACCGACAAGATCACCAAATTTCTGTGGCCGGTACCGGCGAGCAACAACCTGGTAGGCAGCCGGTTCAACCATTTCAATCACTGGTTTCGTTTAAAAAATGAAAAAACAGGTTTTACGAGGGTTCCATAACCCTTCCAACACAAGGTAATCTTCAAAAGAGAGCGACCGCCGATGAGAGGCCCACCGCACAAAGAGATGACTGCTTATGGCTGCTGCGGTTAAGCCCTGACCAGGTTCACAGGCCTCCATCGCAGGGGCCCCTCATCGGTCGCCGCTCTCCCTAGGTTTTACGTCCTTCTCGCTGTTCGGTCAAAGGCTGGTACATTCCTGACATGGCTTCCCCCATGATGCAACAATTCGAGGCGGCAAAGGCCCGTTGTCCCGGAGCACTCGTACTGTTCCGAATGGGGGACTTTTACGAACTCTTTGGAGAAGATGCCAAACGAGCGGCTACGCTGTTGGACCTCACCCTTACCAGTAGAGAAAAAGGTCCAAATGCTATTCCGATGGCCGGTTTTCCCCATCATCAGCTCGATCCTCAGCTTGCTAAACTTGTTTCAGCTGGCGAGCATGTAGCGATCTGTGAACAGATTGATGATCCTAAAACAACGAAAGGACTTCTTCGTCGGGAAGTTACTCGAATTGTTACCCCTGGAATTGCCTCAGATGAATCTCTACTCCAGCCAGATAGCCCGAACCATCTTGTAGCACTCATACCTGAGCTACATCTGAAACAGGCGAGTGTGGAAAAGGCCCTCCATGAAAATCAATTACGTGTTGGGGTTGCCTGGATAGATGTGTCCGTCGGTCGTTTTCAGGCGTCAGTTCTTCAGTTGGAAGAACTCAAAGACTATTTGTTGAGGGTAGATGCTTCTGAAATACTGTGTGGTGAAAAGGATCGAGCGTTTGTTGAAAAAGTTCTCTCTGAATCGGGTATTCAAACAGTCCTGACAGCGAGGCCAGACTGGTGGTTTGAATCAAAGCAGGCGGAAACAAAAGTGACGACATCGCTTTGTAGCCTGCGGCTTGATGGGCTGGGATTTAATCTTCCAGAAGAAGAGCTGGCAATAAGCGCCGCTGGGGGGATTTTAGCATACCTTGAAGAAAATGAGCCTGCAGTGATTGGCCGAATCAAGACTCTTGCTGCCTGGAGGCCGGGAGTACGGATGGAGATTGATGAGGCAACTCGTCGGAGCTTGGAGCTCATAAGAGGTTCTTCACCATCAGGTCACCGCCGCGATGGTTCATTAGCTGGAGTCTTTGGGAAAACACAATCAGCAATGGGAAGTCGGCTTTTGGTTGAATGGTTGAGCGCGCCACTTGTTGAAAAGGCTGAGATCGAAGATCGACTTGATGCAGTAGCTGTGCTGGTTCATCACACCGAAGGTGTTGCGGAATTGATAGCAACACTACAGGGTGTTGGTGATGTTGAACGGTTAGTAGGCCGTGTTATCTCGGGGCGGGCAGGACCGCGAGATATTGAGCGAATTGGTCAAGCGACAAAAATTCTTCCAGGCTTAATTACACTGCTTCGAAGAGCCGGGGCACTCATTGCTCCAGATGCGCCGAACGGATCCACTTTGCTTACTGGTTTTGGGGAGAATATCGATCCTTGTGAAGATCTAACAGTTCAAATTGCCAAAACCTTGCGTGATGAATGCCCGACGTTTGTTCGAGATGGTGGGTTTATTCGTCCTGGGTTTGATGAACGCTATGATCAGCTTGTCGAGCTTGCAACTGGTGGGAAAGCATGGATTGCAAAATATCAAGCCTCAGAAAGTGAACGAACAGGGATTCCGAAACTTAAGGTTGGTTTTAACCGCGTATTCGGATTTTTTTTAGAGGTCAGCCGTGGATATTCTGACAAAGTTCCTCCGGAGTACGTTCGCAAACAGACCGTAAAAAATGCTGAACGGTACACAACGCCAGAGCTGGATGAACGGCAGCGGCAGGTTCTTGGGGCTGAGGAAGAAGCTGTTCGTCGTGAAGGGGAACTCTTTGAGGATTTACGTAATTTTGTTGCACTGCATCGCCAGAGACTGGATTGTGTTGCCGAACAGGTGGCGACGATTGATGTACTACTGACCTTCGCCGATATTGCACGATCACATCGATGGGTTCGTGCAGACATTTCCGATGACTCGATACTTGCTATCGATCAGGGGCGGCATCCGGTACTCGAGCAACTTTTGCCTGCAGGTACTTTAGTTCCAAATGATGTGGTGCTCGTTGGAGGACAGTCGAGAAAAGATGACAAAAATACCCTGCCCTCGGTGCTCCTTGTGACGGGACCTAATATGGGTGGAAAGAGTACCTTTATCCGGCAAGCAGCACTTCTTACGGTATTGGCTCAGGCGGGCTCTTATGTGCCTGCGAAGACAGCACAAATAGGAATCGTTGACAGGCTGTTTGCTCGGATTGGAGCTGGTGATGATCTTGCTAGTGGCGCGAGTACATTTCTCGTTGAGATGTCACAGACGGCACGTATTCTCAATAGAGCAACCGAGAAAAGCCTCGTCATACTTGATGAGGTTGGTCGCGGCACAAGTACCTTTGATGGACTTGCGCTGGCCCAGTCTGCTGTCGAATATCTTTATAAAAGTCTGCAGTGCAGAACCTTATTTGCAACGCATTACCTGCAACTTGCAGCGCTTGAGAGGTTCCCCGGGGTCGCAAATGCTCAGGTGCTTGTTGAACAGCACGAGGGTCAACTTGTTTTTTTACATCAAGTAACGTCCGGTGCTGCCGATAAGAGTTGGGGTGTTCATGTTGCAAGGCTCGCTGGCGTTCCAGATGCTGTTATCGACCGTGCACGAGATCTCCTGCTTGCCTATGAGACACGTGGGGTGCAGAAAACCACAAGCCCAAGACGTGTACAAGATGCAGATAAAGAGCAGTCACTTTTGTTTGATTAGCCAAACGCCATTTGGTTCGTTTTTTCTACAAAATATTCGCATATTAAATCCAGTATGGCAGCTGAAATATTCTCACGCGTCACAGTTTGGAGTGCCCGCCAGCCAGGAATTGCATTGACTTCAAGTACCCATATTGAGCCATCATTGCCTCGAATTAAATCAACACCTGCAATTTTGACGCCGAGTGCATGTGCAGCAGAATGAGCAAGTTGGAGCCATTCTGCTGGTGGGTTAAATACTTCTGCTCGTCCGCCCTGTGAAATGTTTGTTCGCCATTCTCCGTTAGTGGCGATTCGTTTCATTGTATATGCCTTTGAGCCAACAATAAGGATGCGTACGTCCCATCCGTCGTTAGCAATATATCTTTGAGCAACCGAGACACCACTTTTTAAGAAAAAAGGTGGTAGCTGGGTTGTGTTGGCCTGAAATTGAACCAGTCCCTGACCGTTTGATCCAAAGATTGGCTTCAGTACAACTTTGCCACCGTATTCGTCGGTGATGCTTTGAAGATCAGTGTGTGATTGGACAATCGCTGTTGGAGGTACAGGTATGCCCGCATCCAAAAGCCGCGTCATCGTTAAATATTTGTCAATCGCGGCTTCCAGAGATTTGGGATGATTCAATACGAGCTTTCCCGCCTCTGAAATACGCGCAAGAATATCCATGCGACTAATCACTTGCTCAAGGCTTCCTGATGGCATGTTGCGGACTAATACAGCATCTGATTGTTGGAAATTCTTCGGCCGGAAGTGTTCTCCTTGATCGCCAGATGAAGCTCCTAGTGCCGTCCAGTCGACTACAGTGCCCGAGATGTTTTGATTAGAACATTCATTCAGAATTTCAGTCACATGCCAACTTGATGTGGATCCTAGTATCGCGAGTGACGAAAGCATTGCGGAGTTAATGGGTAGCAGAGAAAGACATCTCTAAGATATCAGGTGAGATTGATCCAAATCGGTGATGCCGACCGGAATCAAGATTTTTAAATTCAAGGATTGCGGGTGCAAAAAGAGCCGTGTCGAGCGCATAAAAGTCAAGGTTTGCTTGTTTAAAAAGCTCTAAAAATAATGTGCCGTGAAGCACCGAATGGCTACTTACAGCCTGAGCCCCAATTTTCTCCAGGCTGCAATCGTCGCCAGTCACGTCCAGTTGGACGACGCTACCATACAAAATGGAATCATTGGTGCGTCCAACAGCAATGAGGGTTTCTTGGGTCTCAGGTGGAAGTGGTGCAATCGCTACGCCACGTACAATCCGTTCTAAATCAAAACCGCATTCATAAAGTTGGTGAAGCGCTGTTTCTAATGATCGAGCTACGATTTGTACCATTCCTGCCGGACTTTCTGCTGCGGCAACAAGGAGGGTTATCGCGTGAGTAGGAAGTCCCGTAAGAGCAGCAAGTTCCCGACAAACGGTTTCTGGGGGCATTTTGTTTGCCTCAAGTAAGCCGATTGTTAGGTTGGGCTGTTCCTGCCGTCCAATAGTTTCATAAATCTTTTCTTTTCCAATTGCAGCACGGATAGGGCCACTTGCCATCGCCTTATAATTATTTTGGTCAATTTTCCAGCCGGCGTACTGAGAAGCAAGACATGCTGACACCGGGTCATCAGAATGAACGTGAACTAGTGGCCATGGGCAGGTCGGCCAGAGCGATGCTGGAACTTCCATGTCACGTGTAATATCGAGCGTAGCTTTTCCACGACCACCCATTGCAATATCAGCCATGAGGACACCAAGCGACGCCGATCCACGGGACTGTACACCACAATCAATTATTCGTGTGCCTGAACAATCACCGATGCTTACGTGATACTGTTCAGGCTGTCTGAGAAGGTCGTGAAGGCATGCCGCGGCGCCATCACTTAGTGGCACTTTCGTCGGCGGAATGCTACTTGTAAATGTGTCTGTATTACGCAATGGCTGATAGCATGTTGAAGAGAGTTTAGTGTTATCGAGTCGAAAATGTTTTGTATGACAAAATTTTTGCGACTGTGTGACAACAGGTTATCTTGGTATGTTCCCGATCGATTCGCAACTCGCTACGATTTAGTGTACATCGTACATTCTTGATTTTCTGGAGATTGCTGTGCCTAGCCTTACGGTAGAAAATTACATAAAAGTGATATACCAGATTTCTGAGCAGCAGGATAAAAAGCCTGTGACTACGGGGCAGTTAGCGGCTACTCTTGGGGTAGCTCCGGGCACTGTTACGAGTATGCTCAAGACGCTTAATACTGCTGGCCTTGCACTTCATACTCCGTATGAAGGTGTTTCACTATCACGAACAGGTCAGGTTTTGGCATTACGAATGATTCGTCGCCATCGGCTTATCGAACAGTTTCTCGTACAGACACTTTCAATGAATTGGGATGAAGTGCACGATGAGGCAGAGCATATGGAACATGCTGTAAGTGATCTGCTGGTTGACAGAATAGATGAATACCTTGGCAGGCCCGAGGTGGATCCTCATGGTGATCCGATTCCGAGAGGAACTGGTAAATCAGACTTTAAGCGAATGAATAAATATCATCCGTTATCGACACTTCCTATGGGCGTTAGTTTTCGAGTGACTCGTGTTCTTGATCAATCACCAGTTTTCCTACGCTACCTTGCTGAAACAGGCTTAGTGCTTGGATCAAGTGGTCATGTTGAAGAAACAAAAAGTCCAACAGGCGTTTTTTATGTTCGAGTCAATAATGCTATGGTTGCGTTAGCAACTGAGGCCGCAAGTAACTTGCTTGTTGAAGAGTTGGCTAGTCCTTAACGTTCTCCCAGATTGCTGATTGGCCAAGGCACTCGTCTACTTCGAGTCGAATAAGCCCAGGTTGGTTTATCCCGTTTCGTGCCAGGAGCTGCAGTAATTCATTGCCAATCCACTCTGCAAGCAGCTCGGCAGTAGTGTTGACAAGTGGCAGGAGTCTGCATTCATCGGCCGGAAATACCCAACGTCGATCCTGAAATGTCACCAGAACCTCGTCTTGGCCTGCATGTGTTTGCTTCGTTACGTCAAGGCAAGAGTTTTTTGTTGGAAGAAGAATACTGTGATCAAGTTGACAAATAATTTCTGAAAGAGTGTCGCGGAGAACAATGAAATCAATGACCATCCCGTGGCTGTCAGGATCGCCTGAGGCCGAGCAGGCAACTGTCCAATTATGCCCGTGTATCGCTTCACACAGATCATTTCTTAGTGTTATGAAGTGGCCAGCTGAAAAAACATGTACTGCTTTTTTTAGTGATATGGAGAAATTTACTGTCATTTTATGATTCTGCAATTAAAAGGGTTCATGGAAACATGAGTTCCACAGGTAGACGTATAATCCGGCTGCAACAAGATCTGCCGTAGTCCCAGGGTTTATACGGCAGGGTTGCCGAAGACGCCAGTCAAATGTTTCAGTAGCAGCGGAACGTTCTTGCTCAGGTAACGCAAGTAATGCACCAGCCTCTGCGGAGATTTGAAGGGCCTTCTGTCGCCCATGACGACGGATTATAAGTGAGTCTGGGGTGCGAGCGAGTTGAGATAAAGCGGTGAAAATGATGGACTGTTCCCACCCCGTTCCATGAGACTCGTAGTTTTGCAGATCAGAGACAACGTTGTCCCATAAGGATTGATAACCAGAACCCCATAGACCAGCAATACTATCTTGTGGCTCTGTTGTGGCAGCATATTGCATGGCTCGTCGGATCGATTGTGGAGGTGAGTCCTGAATATCGTACTTGTCACGTCTCCCCATTGAACTAGCAGCCCCACGCTTGATTGCAGCGTAAACGTCAAGCGAGTCCTGTGCATCACATTGTTCGATTACAGTGTCTGCATCATGTGCTGACAAATGAGACTTCAGTGAAGTGCTTCCTGCAACAAGAGGTGCTATTGCAATGATGATTCCTAAGTTTGCATTTGAACGAGTTACGAGTCGTGATTGATCGACTGCATCTCGAATCGTTTTCCCTAAAGGAATAGTTCCAGATTTATCAAGGATGGGTGCTATAGCGATCGCTGCATGACAGAGGTCATCGTAGGAAAGATCATGGAAACTATTTTCTGGATTCACATTTCCGGGTTTACGCGCAGTGACCTCCAAGATACTCGCTATAGCTGCACACCACCCAGGAGTGAGGCGGGACCGCCGAGGCAGTAGTTTCCTACTGACTGCCATAGCCGCTTCAAGAAGTGTCGAATTGGCAGGTATTTTGGTCATTTCGATAGAGTTTTTGCCCACACGGGCCTTTGGAATATGAAAGAATTAGAGTGGGTAAAGAAAGCGTGTAATCCGGTTGTCTCGTTGACTGTTGTCGGCAGTGTAATTTATGCGTAGGAGCGAGTCAGAATTGCTCGAAAGGATAGCGACGTTGGCTGAAGAATCTATAAACAAAATTGGACCAGAAGCATTTATAAATCGCGAACTAAGTTGGCTGGAATTTAATTTAAGAGTGCTTGAAGAAGCGGAAAATGAGGAGAATCCGCTGCTTGAACGCATGAAATTTCTTGCAATTTTTAGCTCTAATCTCGATGAGTTTTTCATGGTTCGTGTGGCTGGTGTCCGGGAGCAAGCGTTCGGTGATGGCGCGCCCCAAGACTTTGCTGCTGATGGTTTAACCGCTAGTGAGCAGCTGCGTGCCATAGCTCATCGCACCCAAGAGCTCGTCGCAAGACAGTATCGGTGTCTTCGAGAGATTATTGGTCCGGCCATGCAGGAGGCTGGATTTAAACTTTTACGAGATGCAGAACTTACAAAAGAGCAGAAAAAGTACGTTGATCGATTCTTTCATGAGCGAGCTCTACCAATCCTTACCCCAATGGCTTGTGACCCCGCTCATCCATCTCCCCGTTATCATAATCGTGGCCTCTATCTCGGCACAATGCTTGAGCATGAAAAAGGCCTTGGTCCGAAACAGTTGTTTGCTGTCGTACAAGTTCCACAGGTTTTGCCAAGAGTGATTCTGCTACCAGGAGAAAGTTCAGAAACCGTTTGTTTCGTGCTTTTGGAGGAGTTAGTTGCAGCACGCTTGCCAGAATTATTTGGTGGATTTTCAGTCAAGTCGTGGACAACCTTTCGGATTACACGTGACTGCGACCAGGAATTACTTGAGCAAGAATCGGATGACATGCTTCGGCTCATCGAAGAGCGACTTAAAGAGAGGCAGCGGGGGCAAGCCGTTCGGTTAGAGATTGCTGCAAAGGCTGATGAGTCAATTGCACAAAGAATTATTGACGACGAGGATTTGAGGGCGAGTAGTCAAGAGCCTGGTGTCACGACGTATAACGAAGTCTATCGCATTGATGGGCCACTCGACCTCACCGGCCTTTGGGAACTATATAACCTTTCAGGGTTTGAGAAGTTTCATGACAAGCCGCACACGCCGAGAAAGCCTGCTGCATTTCGTCAGCAACGTGATATTTTTTCAACGGTGGATCGTGAAGACGTGCTGGTTCATCATCCGTATGAATCATTCGATTCAGTTGTTGATTTTGTCACGTCAGCAGCCCGAGATCCTAGGGTTTTGGCAATCAAGCAGACCCTCTACCGTACGAGTGGTGATTCACCGATCATTCGTGCGCTCATGGATGCTGCGGAGGCTGGTAAGCATGTCACAGCACTCGTGGAACTCAAGGCACGCTTTGATGAGGCAAACAATGTGAGCTGGGCGAGGCAACTAGAGAGAGCGGGGGTTCATGTTGTCTTTGGTTTTCTTGACCTCAAAACACATTGTAAGGTCTCCCTTGTCATTCGGAATGAGCGTGAGGGACTCAAGCGATACGTCCATCTTGGAACGGGAAATTATAATCCGGCCACAGCTACTTCGTATACAGATCTAGGCCTGTTTACGGCGGACGTCGAGATCGCGGAAGATGCTTCGGCGCTATTTAATTTGCTGACAGGGTATTCGCAAGGACATCGCTGGAAAAAACTCATTGTTGCGCCGAACGATCTCCACAGCCGTACACTGGAGTTAATTGCGTCTCAGAAAGCTTTGGCTCGTTCTGGTAAGCCATCCAGAATTTTTGCGAAAGTAAATTCATTAGCTGATCACCAGATTATTGAATCTCTGTACGAGGCAAGCCAGGCGGGAGTGCCAATTGAGATTCTATCTCGCGGAATTTGCTGTTTGCGTCCGGGAGTTATTGGGCTCAGCGAAAACATTCAGGTTCGGAGTATCGTCGATCGGTTCCTTGAGCACAGCCGAATATTTGTATTTGGTGACGGAGAGAATGCCGAAGTGTATCTGGGTAGTGCAGACTGGATGCCTCGAAACTTTTTTAGAAGAGTTGAAGTCATGTTCCCGGTGCTTGCAGGGCCGTTGAAAGAGCGGGTGCTCAAGAGTATTGTGCCGATATACACCGCTGATAACGTACGGGCGAGAACGTTGCGGTCTGACGGCGCCTATGTTCGGGACGCCCGGGCAAAAAAACAGGGCGATTTTCGCAGCCAAGTTGCTTTCGTGGAGGAGGCATCGGCAGCAAATGAGACAATTACGAAACTGCCAGACAATGGGCGAGGCGTTGAAAAAAAACAATCTCTGACCGGGTCTAGAGCAGGCGGTTCGTCGCGTAGTGCAGGAGCGCAGCGGCAGAACCGTTCAAGGTCGAGGAAGAGGCAGCCGTAAGCTAGACCTTTTTTCAGACTCCGGTAGTCTAGTGCATAGAGTTTTTTGACTTCCCAAGGGCACACGTGAGAAATTCCAATGGCGGATGATCATTATCAAATACTGGGAGTTTCTCGTACGGCAACATCTGAGGATATCCAAAAAGCGTATCGAGAAATGGCGAGGAAATATCATCCAGACCTCCACCCAGATGACGATGCCGCAAAAGAGCAGTTCAAAAAAGTTCAGACAGCATTTGATGTACTTAATGATCCGAGCAAGCGGGAAATGTACGATCGGTACGGAAGTTCTTTTGAAGGCGTTGGAGCAGGAGGAGGAAGAGGAGGTTGGTCGCCTCAGGGCCAGGCTGGTGGATTTCAGTCGGGTGGAGAGGTCGATTTGGAAAGTCTTTTCGGTGGTGGTGGGTTCGCTGATTTGTTTGGTGGGGGTAAGCGACGAACGAGACGCAATCCGAGAACACCCGGAGAAGACATTACGGCAAATATTCGTATTCCATTCCAGCTAGCAATTGATGGTGGAAAAACTGAAGTGCGATTTGAACGAGACAACAAACATGAGACTCTGAGTATCACTATTCCTCAGGGGCTTCCGGACGGTTCTCGTATGCGTTTACGGGGCCAGGGGAGGCCAGGCCGTGGTGGTGGAGCGGCTGGAGATCTTCTCCTTGAAGTGAACGTGGAACAGCATGCCGTGTATCACCGTGAAGGAGATACGCTTGCAGTAAGTTTACCTATATCTCTTTCAGAAGCGTTAGAGGGAGCCAAAGTAGATCTACCAACTCCATGGGGCACTATAAGTTTGCGAATACCCGAAGGAACGTCTTCTGGAAAGAAATTGCGTGCCGGTGGCATGGGAGTTCGACATGCAAATGGTTCTAAGGGAGATCTGATTGCCGAGGTACAGATTGTACTACCGGTTTCTGATGATGAGGCTGCCTCAAAAGCACTATTGGATTCGGCAAAGATCGTTGAAGCGAGTGTTCAGGAAGATCCACGGGCTGCGATAAAGTGGTAATAACACCAGAGACAAATTTTCACTTTCCTAGAAAGCTACGATTGCTTCGTACCGCAGACTTTTATCGTGTTTACAAACAAAAACACTCAGTTGCGATCGGACCACTTATAATTTACGGTGCAGAACAAACTATTAGCTTGTCTCATCCTCGTATTGGTATCTCAGTCTCTCGCCGAGTTGGAAATGCAGTTGTAAGAAACCAATGGAAAAGAAGGCTTCGAGAAGCTTTTCGCCAAGTACGATGCGAAGTTGCGTTTACTAATGTCGATGTCATAGTGGTTGTGCGGGCTACCGGAAAGCCGGCGGCTGGTCAAAAGGCTGCACACGATACAGAACAAGATCTCGTTGTGTTAATAAAGCGAGTAGTAGCAAAGATTTGTACGTCGCGTAGAGAGCAGAACACGTGCTAAATATTCATTCTGTGATAACGTTCCTGAGAGCGCAAGCGATGTATCAAGTACTTCGATCCTATGTTAGCTGGTTGGCTAGCGTTTTTAGTCATGCTCTAGGTAAGTGTTTGATAGCTCTAGTTGGGATGTACCAGGTTCTCGTAAGCCCATTGCTCGGAAATCACTGTAGGTTTCAACCGAGTTGTAGCCGGTATTTTAAGGAATCTGTCACGAAATACGGGCCTTTTCAAGGTGCGAGGAAGGGGATTGCCCGTATTTGCCGATGTCATCCATGGAATCGTGGAGGATACGATCCACCTTAGACGATTACCGAAGACTGCCGTAACCAATTCACCACAAATGAATTGGCTTTCGGAAAGGTACACAGTTCAAGTTCAGCTAGAGTTATCCACTTGAATGGTTTAAGAGGTTCCGATTCTTTTCCAGACGTTAAACTTCCTAAGAAGAAAACTATCTCAAACTTTTCTTCATCAGTAAGCGTGCTGGCGAGTGGGCGGTCAATGCATACAGTAAGCCCAGTCTCCTCAAGACATTCACGCGTTGCTGCCGTTGTGGCAGATTCACCTCGCTCAATCTTTCCGCCAGGGAATTCATGAAGCCCCCTTGCTGATGAAGCGTTGTCCGCACGCTTGCCTACGAGTACCCGTTGTCTGTGAATAATAAGTACAGCGACGATACGAATCATGGCAGACAAATTGAATAGATTATTCTTGTTTTGGGACAAGGTCGAGTAGTCGACCTGGTGATCCCATGATGTTGTACCCCGCATCAACGTGGAGAAGTTCTCCGGTAATTCCGAGTGAGTCACGCGACACAAGCCAAGCGCCCGCTTTTCCAACTTCTTCGTGAGTGATATTCCGACCCATTGGAGACATGT
>CAJXFK010000027.1 GCA_913052575.1 uncultured Planctomycetaceae bacterium | reverse complement strand
ATCGAAGAAGAGCCTTCACTGTATGTCCCGAAGCCACCACTGGATGATCCATCAAGAGTCATTGCATCACCCGTCATGTAGGGTTCACTGACCATTGAATCTTCTGTTGTGACGACAGATCGTTGGGAAGTTGACGACTTTTTCGAAATTGGCGGGGGCGGTACGACTTCTGCCTGAGCCTTCCGAGCCATAACAGACGGGACGCCATCAACATCCATCGCAAGTCGCTCAGGTCTGGCTGCCCTCTGATTGATTCGTGGGTTATAGGTTGGTGCAAGACCGCCGCCCATACGTTGCCTGGCGACATCCTGAAGATCAGCAGGCCGCTCCTGAGCAGCAATTGGTCGGCCAGCATTGTGACCCTGGGGCGTTCGCATCATGCCAAGTCCAAAAGGGCCGTCTTTGGCTATTTGAGTCGAATCTACTTCCTTTGAACCTGCAGGCTGTGATTCGGCCATCCAATCACCAAGATTCTCAACCATACGGCTGGGATCAAGCTGCTTACGAAGTGGTGCGTAATCTTCCTGAGGTGCTTTGGCAACAATCTGTAACGATGGCTTTGCAGCTTGGGCAGGAATGGTGTCTGGAACAGAGACTGTGGCCGGTGCCGCCCGTTGAGCCGGTGCTGCTCGTTGAACAGGCGACGGCAGTTGAGCTGGTGCTGCTTTTTCTACCTTTGACGAACGGGCAATCTGCTGACTCTTCACGACAGCACTTGATAATGAAGGGGCAAGTTCACTGCTTGACGCGTTCGCTGCTGGCTCTGCTGAAATCTCAGGAGTTTCACGAACGATTCCACCAACATCGAGTGGTCGCGCGGCAGCACGATGCGGTGTCCAGTGGAGACTTCCTGTTTTGGATGCTTCGTTTTCTGCACGAACAACAGTTGTAAACAGGCCGTTCAGACACACTACAAGTGCGACAATGTGAAGCGGATTCTGGCGCATGATTCTCTCCTGGCGAAGCGTTCACTCATGGCGTATGCAGCCATCGTGATTGCTGATGCATTCAGAAAAGTTATCGGAATCCCTACGGCCAGAACTTTCGTTAAAAAGAGTACTGACGCCGCAGGCTACCCATCACCCCCAGCGTGCGGCCTAAGACGCTGAAATCTTCGTCATTGCCTGCGATAAATCATGCTCAAGGTCTTCGGCTCCCTCAAGACCAACAGACAGCCTAATTAACCCATCTGTTATTCCCACTGCCCGCCGCGCTTCCGGGGCATAGGCTCCGTGCGACATTACGGCCGGCAACTCGATCAGAGATTCAACGGCCCCAAGACTAACCGCAAGTTGAAACAGTTTCGTTGACTCCACAAAGCGCTGCGCTCCGTTGACATCCGCATCCACCTCGAAACTCACCATGGCACCGTAACCACCGTGATACTGTTTTTTCGCAGTGGCAGAACCGGGGTCGTCCTCAAGCCCTGGGTAATACACTCGCTTTACAGATTGTTGTTTCTGTAACCATGAGGCCAACCGCATCGCTGTTGCAGACTGAGCATGCACACGAAGCTCAAGTGTCTTCACGCCACGACAACACAGAAACGACTCCAAGGGCCCCATGACTGCACCAGTTGCATTCTGCATCCAGTGCAACTTCCTACCAACCTCTGGGTCCCGTGCAACGAGTACACCACCAAGGAGATCACTATGACCACCAATAAATTTTGTTGCTGAATGCATCACAATGTCTGCACCCATTTCCAATGGTCGACAGAGTACTGGAGTTGCAAGCGTGTTGTCAGCAACTAATAAAACACCTGCTGCCTTGGCAATCTCAGCGCACCCGGCAATATCTGTTACCGACAATAATGGATTTCCAGTCGGCTCAATCCAGAGCATTTTTGTCTCTGCTCGAATAGCATGTTGAACGGCTGCTACATCAGTCGTGTCGACAGCAGAGACCGAAATCCCACGCTGTGAAAGCACGTCATTAAAAAGCCGCCAGCTCCCTCCATAGATATCTGTACCCGTAACAAGATGATCTCCCGGTTTCAGAAGCATCGTTACACAGTGCGTTGCTGCCATCCCTGAGGCAAATGCAACCGCACGAGCACCACCGTCTAATGAGGCCATGACTGCTTCAAAAGCATGTCGTGTTGGCGAACCCGTACGGGCGTAATCGTAGTCTGCAGGACCCTCCGCTGCAGGCAGCACAAACGTACTCGCCAGATGTATCGGTGGCACGACAGCGCCACTCGATGGATCGGCTTCCTGTCCTATATGTATTGCCCGCGTGCGAAACTGCATTGCTTACTCCGCCACCTCGAAGGCTGCCGACAGATCAGCAATGAGATCTTCTGCGTCTTCAATTCCACATGCCATTCGTATCATGTTATCTGGAATTCTAAATTCCGCTCGTTCCTCTGGCGTATAGTTCCAATAACTCATCACCATCGGTTGCTCAATCAGAGATTCAACGCCACCTAAACTTGGACCAATTCGCGGAATTTGCACGGCATCAATAACAGCAGCTGTCTGCTGCCAGTCTGCGTCCCGCAGAAAAAATGTGACGAGTCCACCGAAGCCCCGCATTGTCTGCTTGGCAATTGCATGAAACGGATGATCAGGCAACCCAGGATAAAGAACTCGCTCAACTTTCGAATGACCAGCAAGAAACTCTGCAACCGCCTGCCCGTTTGCATTATGTCGTTCCATTCGAAGAGCAAGAGTCTTGAGGCCTCGCTCGAGCAAATATGCATTGTGTGGTGAATTCACTCCACCCATGATGCCTCGTAGATTGCGAACTGGGTCGAGCAATTCAGCCGAACCGGTCACAGCACCAGCAAGGAGATCATTATGACCACCGAGATACTTCGTGGCTGAATGCAAAACGAAATCGACACCAGCCTCAAGTGGCTTCACGTTATACGGCGTGCACAGTGTTGCATCGATGAGGGTCAGAACTCCGTTTCTTCTCCCAATTTCAGCAAACCGAGCAACGTCCACCACACTAAGATGTGGATTTGTCGGTGACTCACTGATAATAAATTTTGTTTTTGGAGTGATAGCTGCTTCCATTGCGTCGTAGTCACACGTTCGGACCTGACGAAAGCCAACACCAAAACGGCTCAGGTGACGGCGGCAAAACTCGCGACTGCGATGATAGCATTCGTCAAAAAAGACAATCTCATCTCCTGCATCAACATGTGCCATCAGAAGACCAACGAACGCTGCCATGCCACTAGCGAAAAGCACACTTGCTTCACCTGAATCAAGCGCCGCCAGCTTTTCTTCGACAACCCGCTCACCAGGATTGCCATACCGACCGTACTCCTCACGAGGCTCTTCCTGCTCCAGAAAGTCGACGATGGCCTGAGTATTAGGAAACGTAAATGTCGATGCAGCAAAAATTGGGTCGGTGATTGAAAAGCCCGGCTTCACCCGCGCTTCTCCAGCGTGTACGGAGAGCGTTGATGGCCCTGAAGCGGGCACCTTTTTTGTCGAAGGATCAGGCATAATTGTTGTTGGCTCGATCATGGAAGCAACCACGAATCAGTTCAGAGGAAATCGTATTCGGCGATAACGCTTTATCAGTTCGTACACGAAGGAATTCCATTCTATGGATCACATAGACACGCGGTACATAGAGTCACTATTCTTCTGATAAGTCTAACCGATGTTTGACAGCCTGCAGTCCGACGAATCCGGTTATGACGAAAGTTCCGTAATATTCTTGGAATGAAACTGCCACAGGTAGAACATCTCAGATAAAATGAACGTATCCTGCCCCTTTTTCAGGCGGGAGAACGACTCTTTCACAAAGACCTAACACTTATGAATTCAACGCTCCCCGCCCCAGAAGGGGATTCCTCACCAGCTAAACGTCATCTCATCCCACCGGTAAAAATCTGGGTGACCCTCGCATCCCTTGCAACAGCCACCGTACTTGTTCGGTATGGCTGGCTCGAAGTACTCGTTGGCGATGTCATTGATCAAGCGGTGCGGAATATTATCACCCTGATACTTTCGTTCACGGGATGTATGTCACTGTTCATCTGGTTTATTCGAGAAAGTGATTTTCGACCCATCGTCAAAAAAAGTACAACCGCAGGTCTTGTCACCCTCATCATTCTCGCGCTCGCCGTGCTCCGGATTGAACGAGTGAGCGGTGACCTTGTGCCACAGTTTGCTTTTCGATGGCAGGCAAGGAGTGATGCACTTTTGCCGTCCGCCGCAACACTTGTGAGCCGCGGAAACACCAAGAAGACTTCCTCCGTCTGGAACGCAACTCCAGACGACTCTCCCTATTTCCTCGGCCCTCAAGGGACGGCAAGTATTGACGGCATTGAGCTCGATACGACGTGGGATCAAAAGCCACCACGATGCATCTGGAAACGTCCTATTGGAGCAGGCTGGAGTGGCTTTGCGACATATGGAAGCCATGCTGTCACTCTGGAACAACGAGGGAACGATGAGGCAATCACCTGCTATTCAATAGCAAACGGTGAACCTGAGTGGGCTGTTTCCGTTCCAGCGCGGCACGAAACCGTGCTTGGTGGGATCGGCCCGCGTTCCACACCAACAATCGATGATGGCATTGTGTATGCCACAGGAGCAACCGGCTGGCTACATGCCATTGAAGGTAGCACTGGCGAGGTTCTCTGGAGAAAAGATGTTGTGGCTGATCTTGGCATCGACAGGGTAGCTCATGCCGCAGCGGTTGCCTGGGGACGGGCAGGCTCCCCGCTCGTCACGGAACAACTCGTTATTGTCCCGGCTGGTGGCCCACGAACCGAATTTGATGCTCTGGAAGACGATGCTGATAAGACAACTCTGGACCCTAAACTCTCACGATACGTTTCTCTCGTTGCCTACGACCGGACTAGCGGAGACCAGAAATGGATTGCCGGAACAGAACAAATCTCTTACGCATCACCGCAACTCATCCGCCTTGGTGATCGCAATGCAGTAGTCACCGTGAATGAAGGCCACGTTGCAGCGTACGAAATCAACTCTGGCAATCAACTCTGGCA
This sequence comes from uncultured Planctomycetaceae bacterium, assembly GCA_913052575.1. Classification (GTDB taxonomy): domain Bacteria; phylum Planctomycetota; class Planctomycetia; order Pirellulales; family UBA1268; genus UBA1268. The sequence goes on along the minus strand of CAJXFK010000027.1, from coordinate 21,304 downwards.
ATCTGTCTGGCCCGGGCATTCAAATTCCGATGCAAGCTGTTCACAGCCGCACATTCTTACCAGTGATAGGTTTTTCATATCGAAGGGCTACGGCATTGGCTCGGCTGTGTTCTCGTTTTCTCAATCAAACAGTGACTGGACGATCAAGCCGGTGTGGCAACAGTCGAACCTTCTTAAAACCAAGTTCACAAACGTTGCTATCTATAATGACTATGCCTATGGACTTTCGGACGGAATTCTTGAGTGTGTAGAACTCTCTTCAGGGAAACGAATGTGGAAGCAAGGACGATATGGACAAGGACAGCTCCTTCGTGTCGGTGCAACACTTCTCATTCAGGCTGAGTCTGGAGAAGTTGTCGCAGTGCCGGCAACCCCGGAAAAACCTGTAGAGCTTTCTCGATTCCCAGCACTCAATGGACAAACCTGGAATAACCTTTGCTTGAGTGGCAACAAACTTCTTGTCCGGAACGCGGAAGAAGCCGCCTGTTATGAAATCTCTCTTCAACAGCAAACTGCATTGCCTCAAACCACCACTCTCCAACCAGAAGAGGTATTGAGTGATGAATGAACGACATAAACAAACCGTGCTTGTGACAGGCAGCACCAGTGGCATCGGCCGTGCCGTTGCCCTCCAGCTCGCAGAGTCAGGAGCAGCCGTTGCGATCCATGGACGCAATGCCGCTGCTGCTGAACATATTGCAGACGAAATAAGCACGTCTGCCGGTAGCGTTGCTGGAATTTTCCTCACGGACATTGCAACAACTGATGGATGCCGCGAACTCATTGAGTCTGTGACGACAGCATGCCCGACCCTTCATGCGGCCTGCCTTATTGCCGGCGCCGACACTCTGACAGGGGCAGCCGCATCACTCCCGTTCGAAGATAAACTCCAGCTCCTTTATGACACCGATGTACAGTCGACTCTACTACTCGGAAGAGGACTGGGCCAATGGATGAAGAGTGGCCGCGGCGGTTCAATTGTCACGACAGGATGGGATCAAGCTGCAACCGGCATGGAGGGCGATAGCGGTGAATTATTTGCCACGATAAAAGGTGCTGTCATGGCATTCACGAAAAGCCTGGCAAAATCACTCGCACCACATGTCAGAGTGAACTGTATTGCTCCGGGATGGATTAAAACTGCCTGGGGAGATCAGGCAAGTGGGCCGTGGCAAGACCGGGCAGTTCGAGAATGTCTCCTCGAGCGATGGGGTGAACCTAGAGATATTGCTGAAGCCATCCAATGGCTTATCTCTCCGGGTGCAGGCTTCATAACAGGGCAGATTGTCAACGTGAACGGTGGCTTTCGCACCAACCAAACAGACTAACCAACCAAACAGACAGACGAGTTGGCTAAAGAACCAAACCCGCTAAGCAGCAATCGAACAACTAAAACAACATTGTCGTGAGCAAACCAGGGTTCACTCACGACAATGAAATCGTTTTGCCTTTTTTTATCTTCTGAAAACACCCCGACCTGGGAGAGCAAGGCGGAATGCTCGCCCAGGTCATTGGGGCATCCTTCTGGGTCTACGAAGGTTCTGCACCCAACGGGTATGCACGCAACCCGTGCTCTTCGAGGTCAAGTCCGGCCTGTTCTACCTCAGGTGATACCCGAAGCATTCCAATGCCTTTCAAGACACCGAACACGATGGACATAGTGATAAATGCCCAGGCACAGATCGCAACCGTACTTATCAATTGAACGGTAAAGAAACTACCGACTGTTTCAACACCATCTGGAAGATCACCGAAGATACCTGTGGCAAGTCCGCCCCAGATACCACAGAGGCCATGAACAGGCCAGGCTCCAACAGGATCATCGATCTTCAACTTCTCAAGAAGCAGAACACCCATGACAACCAGGACACCCCCAACGACGCCGATAATAAGTGATTCTACTTGTGATACTCGGTCACAGTTGGCAGTGATTGCCACCAAACCACCTAGTACGCCATTGAGTGCCATCGTGACATCCGGCTTCCCAAACAATGTCCAAGCCGTGATGAGAGCCGCAACAGCACCAGCAGCAGCAGCTAACGTTGTTGTCAGGGCAATATAGGTAGTGGCATTTGCATTCGCGGCACCCGCGTATGTCAGTTGGCTACCCGGGTTAAATCCATACCAACCCACCCACAGGATAAAAACGCCAAGAGCAGCAAACGAGATATTATGTCCGGGAATCGGTGAACTTCGTCCATCTTTTGCAAAGCGGCCAATACGTGGTCCAAGGAAAATCGCTCCAGCGAGACCAGCAAAACCACCAACAGCGTGAACAACTACGCTCCCTGCAAAATCCTGGAAGCCCATGGCATCGCACCATCCGCCTCCCCACTTCCAAGCACCGCTGATCGGGTAAATAAGACCAGTCAAAATTGCACTGTAGACGAGATACGCTGAAAACTTCATACGTCCAGCAACAGCACCCGAAACAATGGTCGCTGCAGTCGCTGCAAAGGCAACCTGGAACAAGAAGTCAGCATAGGAACTGTAATCTCCGTAGCCAGTGCCATCAGACGCAACTACAAACGGCGTGAAACTGCCGAGATAACCATCAACAGTCCATGCATCCCCAGGGTACATGAGATTGAACCCAATAAAGAGGTACAGCAGCACCCCAACACAGAGATCCATCACATTCTTCGAAAGAATATTGACCGCATTTTTTGCTGAGTTGAGTCCAATCTCAACCATTGCAAATCCAGCTTGCATGAAAATAACAAGTACTGCACAGATAAACATAATCAGGGTATTGATTGTGTAATCTGTTTCTTGAATATAAGCAGCCAACGCCTCTGCTGTTGCATCACCATCAGTCGCCTCTGCAGGGGTTGTTTCGTCGGCTGCCTTCTCTTCCTCCGCTGTCTTCTCAGGAGATGCTTCTGCTGAAGCCGTTTCTTCTGCACTTTCCTGGGCTATGGCCACAGGAGCCAGGGAATTGACAATCCCTCCCACAGAAACCGAAATCACTGCCCCAAAGAGCAGGCTATACACCCAACGATGCCTCACAAGATTCATAACACGCCTCCGCCTAAAATGAAGAGTTGAAAGGAAGGCAGAAACAGCGTCCTACCCTGCCGCCACCCTGCACCAAGTTGGTGCACACCGTGCCGGCAAATCACCTACTTTGCAAAGGCTGTGCCAAACCCCAATGATTGCGATTAGTAACTCAAGAAAAGCTATTTTCCTTGCACATTTCCTGATTCATGAGAGGACATCATGTGCTCTTGTATCACCATCACGCCCACTCCGAAGGCACCGCATGCTAGCAATGCAGGCATCGTGAAAGGTTTTTCGATTGCACATGGTCAGAATGTGACGACTCTGTTTTCAACGATATCCGGTGGCGTGTTGGATGAGCCAGCTTGGGTGACAACCGAACGATCCAGTTCGTTCACGATGGCATCATCGACAGAGACTCCAGCTGTCACCAGGAAATTAGCAAGGAGGCGAAAGCCCCCTTCTGTGAGAATTGACTCGGGGTGAAATTGAACTCCGTAAAGATGATCTTTTTGATTTTCAACGGCCATTATCGCACCATCGTGCGTCCGCGCCGTCACCCGCAGCGACTGAGGCAGTGAGTGTTCTTCAGCAATCAGTGAATGGTACCGACAGGCAGCCATTGGGTTTGGAATTCCTGCGAATAGCTTCGTTGGCTCATGCTCCACCTGACTCATTCGACCATGCCGAGGGTCCTTGCTAGAAATCACTCGCCCACCCAGCGCTTCAACGATAACCTGATGACCCAAACAAACACCTAGTACAGGAATAGTTCCGCGAAAGTGCTGCACGCATGCTACAGAAACACCTGCTTCTTTTGGTGTGCATGGACCTGGTGATATAACGAGTGCTTCGGGCTTGTACGCAACTATTTCTTCAACCTGCAAGTCATGGCTCGACAACACGTCCACCTGCACGCCAAGAAGTTGGAAATATCTCGCGAGATTGAATACGAAACTATCTCGATTATCGAGAACAACAATCATGTGGAAGTTCCTGCGGCTGCCGATTCAAATACGGACAACATGCCTTCTGCCTTATGGAGACTTTCAGCATACTCAGAGGCTGGATCACTTCCGACAGTCACGCCACCTCCTGCCGCGAACACAATCCGTTTTCTATCAGTCACGAATGTACGAATAAGAATGTTGAAGTCGGCATTGCCATCAAACCCGATGTAGCCGAGTGTTCCACAATAAGGACCTCGGCGAGTCACTTCGAGTTCATGAATAATTTCACACGCCCGATACTTTGGCGCACCGGTTATGCTTCCACCGGGAAAGGCTGCCAGTACGGCATCGAGTGCGCGGGCGCTCGACACAAGTCGTCCTGTCGCAATCGAGACAAGATGCTGCACGTACCGAAATCGCTCAAGACGACAAAGAGCTTCCACTGCAACACTCTGCGGCTCACAGACACGAGAAAGATCGTTACGAACAAGATCGACAATCATGACGTTTTCAGCCCGATCTTTTTCACTCGAACGAAGATCTTCACTCGCATAAAGATCGGCCTCAGGCCGCGATAGCACGCGTCGAGTTCCTTTTATCGGATGCATTGAGACCGACCGACGTGTCACTTTAAGAAATCGCTCAGGTGACATGCTGACAATAGCAGCGGAACCGAAATCGAGATATCCGGCAAAGGGTGCCGGATTGCACTGACGAGCTTTTTTATAAAGCACAACTGGGTCACACGACAATGCAACAGAAAACTGTTGCGCAAGATTGACTTGAAAAATATCGCCAGCCCGCACCAGATCAATGCCTGCCTGCACCATGCTTGCATAAGTCGAAGGAGAGTGCGTTGAAAACACAGCCGGGCTGCCTGAAACAGGATAGGTATGAGGTGATTCTGGCTCACGCGGGGAAAGCACTAATGGGGACGAGGCAGAGATATCATTCTTATTGCGATCAAGTGCAGCAAAATGTTTTTCAAGGCGATCATGACTACAGGCCCGTCGATCGGCTGGCGTTCGGCCAGGCACACCTTGAGAAATAGCCCACACCTTGTTTTGTTTATGGTCGAACGCAAACACAACGTCATACATCCCGAACTGCACAAGCGGGACATCACTACCGCGTTTTCTTTCAAACTCAATACCGAGAAGTGACAAGCCGGCATCGAAAGATATCATTCCCGCGAGACCACCCTGAAAAGGCGGCAGCCCTGGAATGGTCTGGCACGAGAAATTTGCCAACTGACTGTCCGCCTCTTCCAGAACATGCTGTATCGTCTTGGTTTCGGTTGATCCAGTGCCGTCTGGTACTACAAACGTAACGATCGGATCTGCTGCTACAAAGGAGTAACGATCTAATGATGGCGATCCGCCTGACGACCCGGTGCTCGCGTCATAGGACGGACCTGCTCCTGTCGCTGAGCTACTATCAAAGCAGACGAGTCCACCGAGCGGAGCAAGAGCCTGCATCAGATTTTCTACATTGATTTCAGGAGACAACTCTGCAACCAACGCTCCAGAGGCTGTGTACCAGTGATATATTTTTTCTAGCTTCATCAGATGCCCGAGAACTATGAGTCTGTGGACTTCAAGGCTTTCTTTTTTTGACTGGCCACGCGTGCAGCAGCGACTGAGGGAGCACATCCGATTTCAGGCTCTGTCAGGTATCCCCAATCCAGTGCCTGATCCTGTCGGTAGTCTTTTTCAAGCGTGAGTGCCGTCATTGCTTTTGCCATCTCATACCCAAGGTAGAAGGCATGATTGGAATCCACATCGCCCCGGCCGTGCTCTGCCAACTGATAAAAAAGCTGAAACGGATCACGCGCAGACAGATGCAGGTTTTTGCCAACAAGATGCACCTCACCACGCTCAGCGAATACTCGAAAATTTGGATCACGAATTGCCGCAGCGAGTTGTCCAATCGCTTCATCACCATGAACCTGCTGCTTCCCTGACCGCAGCGTGACCAGACGTGGCTCAACATGTTTTGGCAAGGTCTTATTGATAACCGCATGATAGACAAGCCTGCGAGCAAGATCACATTCCTTTACGCTGCTCTGTGCCCAGTGAATGACTTCTGTTGTCAGTACAGACCGAATGCACGTTTCCTGACAAAAACCAAGGAGAAGTGTATTTAAACCAGCTGAATCAACATCAGTAAGTTCCGTAAGATTACCGATACCCATCATGATTTCAGACTCCGGATATCTTCTTCGTATCTCAAGATACCGTCCAAGACTTGCTGAAAATCCAAAACCGATTGGCTCAAGCACAGGATCAAGCCTATACGGCACAGCCAATGAGTCGAGCCGTTCGATCGTTTCATCGAAATTCTTGAGTGTCGATGGTTCGTCAGGTACGACCACAACCTCACACCCCCAGTCACCGGCGGCTTCGACGTTTCTCGAATTGACTGACAACACAAGAGATGCACCAGCTCGGGTCGCGGCTACAACTTCACCTGGTTCAAAGCTGTCGACGGATACTCGAATTCCGTCCTGAACTAACATGGAAATGGCATCACCAATCCCCGCCCACGATTCACCTGGCGTACACCCAACATCGATCACATCAGCACCGAGCAACCGGAGTCGAGTCGCCTCTGCGAGAAGATTCTTCTGTGAAAATCGATTGGCATGGTTGATTTCCGCAATAATTTCAATATCGAACTGGCCATACCCATCAAGATCCTGACGCTTCTGCCCAAACCACTCGTCAAGACGGCGACAGTCTTCCGGACCTCGCTCAACAGGCACGCCGGCTTTCTCCTCAAGCAGTTTCATATTGCCCTTACACAGCCCGGGGATAACCACACAGTCCGTACCCTCTGGCACTTCGATTCGTGGGGCTATCCAGTCGGTGGTCATCAGAGCGGCAACCGTGATCTTGAGTACCTGCACTGTTGGCTTGAATCCAAGCTGCTTGGCCAGTCGTTCAAGCATATTTCGGAGCGCATGCTCAGACAGCTTTCCTGTCACGAAATGAATATGTTTTCCGGCAAGCGAGGCATCCATCATATAACCAGTGTAAACTCAAAACCACGTCTGGCTGAACCATCATAAAAAACAGCTATATTTGGTCCACTGCCAGGCATCTTCCCCGGGTTCGATTTCTATGATTCTCGAAGGCCTTCTCTCAATACAAACAGAAGATGGCGGCGTTCATACCGCCGCTATGGGTCCGGAAGTTTCTGACACTCGATTGATGAATCAACTGATTCTTAAACCGTTCCAAAGCAGCAGAACAAGCGATCTCCTTTCAGCTCTGCCCGAGGGAGTCTTTCACCTGACTGACAATGTTCTCCTCTTTGCCCAGGCAGTGACTGGGACACTCAGTCAAGATCTTCGAATTCGTTCAGCTGACACAGTGCGTGGATGGATTCTAGAGGACGCATGCGAAGCATTTGAATTTCGTATTGAAAAATCAGACACGTCGCATGACCGCTCGAAACTGTACGCCACGATTCAGAAAACTCATCTCGTACGTCCCTTCCGAGGATTCAACAGAGCCTCCCACGCCGTGATCGAGGCTGCCATCCTATTTAGCAGGATTCAGTTTCTTGGCGTAAATGACGTTCAACAACAGATTGAACGACTTCGACCGCTTGTTACAAAAACAGCTGGCGATCAGGAACACAATGCGTTTGAACTCATCGTGAGCAAGACTCTGAACGCCTGCAATTGAATGATCTAGAGCCCACTCTGTCTCGCTTTTGTGTTTTCTGAAGCGTGCTCACTTTCATAATGCCGCCGAAGAGTATCGAGGCCAAAGTTATCGTCTAACGAATGCCACACGACATGAGCGTGATTTGCTTCATTCTGAGTGTTGTCATATTCAATAATGAACGAAGGCCCATGAATTCGATAGTAGTGGCCTTTGCCTCGCTCGAAACTTCCTGCCCATGCAAACGACACGTCTCTCAGTGCTTTACCACTCATTGCTACTCGCACATCGTCAGCGAGCTCTCCGCGGAGTGTCCGCACAACCTGCTCAACAACCTGTTGAAATAAAACCTGCTGAGAGGCTGTCATCTCCTTGCCAGAAACGCCTTGAGGTGACCCAAGATCAAGCGATGCATCAGGAACGGTAAGCACCTCCCCTGGAGCTTCGGTCAGCATGACTGATTTTTCTGTATGGTTATCCTGCAAAGACAGAATCAGCTTTCTTGCCAGATCCTCTTCAGCAGCAAGCACACGCTGGCCTGCTCGGGGTCCACTTCGAATTTCTGCTGGACTTGCACCAAGGAACAGAGGTGTTACTGCGGCAACAGCCCCGTCCACAGAACAAAAATTTACCGACAGATGGTGTCCCTCGAGCCGCCACCCCCACGGCCTGGATGCTGAGGGTGTACCAAAAACAGAGAGCCAGTATTTTTCAGGGTCTCGACGATCATCATTTCCAGGACGACCTTTTTCGAGTTCGCGCAATACGCTTTCAAGGCTCATGATAGTCGTCGCCTTGAGATACCCCTCATGACTAAGACCCGTCTGCAAAAGAACGTACGCTGCTTGACGTTGCTGAAGATTCATTGCCTTCAGTGGCAGCCCAAGCCGATCACGCGGCACAAAGTGCCAGTTGAGTCGCTCATCACTTTCGAACGCAAAACACGCCGACTCGCGCTGCTGGGAATCTAAAAGACCAAGCCATGCCTTTGCGTGGGCAACCATCTCCGTATTTACAATATGTCCCTTTGATTCAGACATTTCATCATGAGCATGTACAGCAACCCAGGACATAGCCGAGAGACAAAGCAAGGCAAGAAACACATTTCGCATGACAAAAACCTTTACAACACCTGACTTCGTTGAACAAAAAAGACATCCTGAAAAACAATGCTGAATGACATCGCAAATTCTATGGTTTTTCAGACACACGTTCACTGCATGAAAGTCTCACATTAACAGACTCGATATTTTTCAAGAACCGCATCCGTCAACTTCCCATTGATACCGGGAACTTCTGGAAGGGTGTAGTGCCCGTCAACAACCTGAACTGGGTTTTCCCAGATATCGAATAGTGATTCGTAGCAACACTCGATCATTGGGGTGTTCACCGTTGCCGCAGCAAGCTGGGCATGCACATTTTGCTGCACATTCGTATGCGGAATCACCGGCAGCCCATGTGATTGACACAGCGCTGCAACATCGAGCCATTCTTCGATACCTGACAATTTTGTGACGTCTGCCTGCATGACATGTGCCGCCTGCTGATGAATGTATTCACGAAACCCATAGATCGTATAGACCGTCTCTCCTACTGAAATTGGAATCCGTATTGCTTGAGCAAGTAACGCGTGCGACTGCACATCAAACGGATGCAGAGGCTCTTCGAGCCATTCGATATCATATTCTTCGAGCTGCTGCCCATAGGTTATCGCGGTCTTGAGATCCCACACTGTATTGACGTCAACCATCAACTTGATGTCATTCCCGATTGCCTTACGCACGGCCTGCACCCGGTCACAATCTTCTTGTGGATCTGACCTTCCGAGTTTCATTTTGACCGCATCAAAACCACGGGCGATGATGCGCTGCATATCATCAATCACCTCATCGACTGTCCATGTCAACCATCCACCATCGGTGTTGTAAGCCTTCACCCGATCTCTGACGGGACCGAGATACCTCCACAATGGTTTCTCTTCTACCTTCAGCTGAATATCCCAAAGAGCAAGATTCATTGCACATAGTCCGACCTGTGCAACACCAACACGGCCAATAAAATGACTGGTGGCATGCATCGCCTGGTGAGCAGCGGATCGATCAAACGCAGACATGCCGAGTACCGCTGGAGCAAAGCAATCCTCGATCATGACCTGCACTGATCGCAAACCTCGGGTGTAGTTCCAGTTGAAGCCGTACCCCGTAATACCTGCATCGGTCTCAATAGTGACCTGAAGAAATTCAACAGATTCCACGCTGGACTGGCTATCTGTAATAGTTCTTTGACGAAGGGGGACATCAATCAATGCCGTGTGAACACCGGTGATGATCGGACCACCTCCTACAGACATTTTCATGTTTTGCTTTGAAGGACTATCATCCGGAATTTCAAACACTACAGCCCTCCTGTTTTCCACTCGCTAGAACCTTTTCTTACACGCTGGAATCTACACAGTCAAAAAGACACACTGCTGAGCAGAGTGCGTGCGTGCGTACAAACAACGACTCCAGGAGATCATACTCTCTTACGTGAACCAGAGTGGCTGACGCATGAACACTGAGCTGGGATCACTGAGCTGAAAAGATGTCAAAAGCATAAAAGACTTTATGCCTGATTCTAAGGTTTGCCGGCCTGTGTCTGCACCAATCTACTCACGCAAGTAATAACGTCGCCATCAGCAAACAGGACTTCATTCAGCAAAACCCAATTCCTTTGCTTCCTCAGGTAGTGAGACATCAGCAATTCCACGTGCACCACGTCCCTGAGAGACTCTATCATTCACATCGAACTCAATACTTTCGACATCCGCTTTCCACCACTGTGCTTTTTTATCTTGAGCATCAGGGATGTCGACAGGACGTACCAGCCGCATTCCAATACCCAACGCAGGCTCTTCCGTATACCAGAAAGGACTCTTCGGAAGATTTGGATCGACGTCTTTCCATGCTTCGTCTTCTGATCCTCGTCGTGCCGCCGAACGACACTGCGACGGCTCATCGAAGTAGGCACCTCCGCGAACCACTCGTGATTCCAGATCTGTTGGCCATCGAATGGAATCCGCTGCAGATACAGGCTGTGACAACCCGGCAGCAGTGGCGTAGCCATCCGCTGTCATTTCATCAATCACCCATTCTGAAACATTGCCATGCATATCAAACAGGCCCCATGGGTTAGGCTTTTTTTCGCCTACTGGATGTGTTGTATCGTCAGAGTTTTCAACAAACCATGCATGATCACTGATAGAGCCTGTTTCGAGGAATGAAAAAGGAGCTTTCGTACCAGCTCGGCAGGCGTATTCCCATTCAGCTTCAGCTGGCAAACGATAAAAACGACCAGTTAAACCACTGAGCCACTTTGTGTACTGACGTGCGGAATACTGCGTCATTGTCACAGCAGGCTGCTTTGGCTCTTCTCCATTTATAAATGTTGTGGTTGGATCATACAAAGCCGACGGCGCTGTAACCGCATCAACTTCATTCTCCTCCGTCACAAGACGGACACCAGAACTCTCGAGTGCAACAAACAGATCCAGCATACTCATGAAGACTTTGTACTCTTCCCATGTCACCTCGCAGGCGCCCATCCAAAATGGTGACACGGCAACGTCAACTTGCGGCCCCTCATTTTCTTCTCGACCGACTTCATCATTTGGACTACCAAGAAGGAAAGAGCCCGCTGGGATCGGCACCATGCGGAATGTGACATCTGTACCGGGGATCGTCTCTTCATAGGGCACAAGCCAACCATCTTGATATCGCACAGCTGGTGGATCCGTTTCAGGATTCTTTTCTCCAGAGACAAATCCCGGAATCTCTGATTCCGCGGCAAGTGCCTGGCCCGAAAGCCCAACGACAACACCACTGAGAAACATTCCAAAAAGACACACTGCGACACTTCTGTTGTTCATACTGTTACCCAAGTAAGAAAGCCCTCGTTGTTGAAACTGGGAAACTCGAAATTATACAAGAAATAGCCTGTCTGGCGATCTCCTAACATTATTATGTCAAATATCCGCCGTACCTTATTCATCGCACTTTGCCGACGAAAACTTCAGACCCTTTCCGTGAACGAGCAGCCAGTTTACTACTCTTTCCGCTTATGCCGGTGAATAACCCAGTACAGAGGGACCGCGAGCAATGCCCCGAGTGTTGGCGCGATGAGATAGAGCCACAAGTGTTGTAGATCGCCAGCGATGATTGCAGGCCCAAGCGACCTCGCAGGATTCATCGAGGCACCACTCACTGGGCCGCCGAACAGTGACTCGAAGGTAATTACAGCTCCAATAGCGACGCCGGCCAAAAGCCCTTTTTCCTTTGCCCCGAAGGAAACGCTCAGGATCACCAACATCAACAGAAGCGTCAGAATACATTCCAACACAAAGCTCTGCAGGTCTGACCCTCGTGGTACAGTCGCACCAAGTGATTCATTCAATGGAAAGAGCACACGGATAGCACCGCTTGCCGCCAGGGCACCCGTACACTGCATCAATATATACCCAAGAACACGTCGCCTATCGAACCGGCCTGATATCCAGAAACCGAGAGTCACCGCTGGGTTTATATGGCAGCCAGAAACATCACCAAACGCATAGATCATTGAAAGCACTGTCAAACCAAAAGTCAGCGCGATACCAACATGAGTCACTTCCCCTGCTGTGATGTCGTTGACGACCATCGCACCTGTACCAATAAAAACGAGACCGAAGGTTCCGCAGAGCTCGGCCACGAGACACTGTGAAAGCAGTGGTGGGCTGGTCGGTGTTGTCGCATCGTCGTGAGCACTCATAAAAAAGAATCTCATTTGTAATTTTTATTGTGCCTGAGTGTATAAGCCGGAAGGCCTCATTCTCAAAAGACACGCCACCAGCACCTGCCTACCTGAACATGATGATCTTTTTTTAACAGACGTCAGATTATTCAACGGTTACCAGCCACCCTCGCAAGCTGGCGTGCACCTTGGCAACTCGACCCATGTAGTGATCCATACTGTATGGGCCTGCAGCTTTCAGTATATGGTATTTCGCATCCCTATGATCACCATTGGCCTCAGCAAGAAGACCGAGATACAGATGGGCATAACACAACTGATTGCGTTGTTGCTGATCACTTCCTTGTGCTGCGCGCAACAGCACATCCTCTTCACTGCCACCTCCTTGATACAGCTTGAGTATCTGCTTCATAGGCACCCGTGAATCCTGTCCGACGGTGAGCATATTCTGACGAGCATTGTCTGGTGACGTTGCCCTCGCGACGCACAGGTAATGCCATGCAGGGTTTTCAACATCATTAGGGTTGACCGTTTGATGAAGCTCGAACTGCTGGCGACCGGCTTCAAATTGACCCGCGTAATACAGAGCAAGGCCTCGTTGCCACAGACCGGGCTGACAATCTGGCTGAAGTTTTATCAGCTGATCAAAAGCTTTGACCGATGCATCTGGTTTACCGTCAAAGAAGAGATCCACTGCGTCTTTGAAAACACGTGCTGGCGAAGCACTTTCTTGCTCTTGTGCAGCAGCAGCCGACACATCGCCAAGAAATATCATAAGCATGCAAGCAATCACCTTGGTCACGAAAGAACACACATGCTGACAAAAAGAAGTACATGACCATTGGAATACGGTACCGAACTTCACAAATCGTGTCAGAATTCTCATAGCAATAGTCTCGTGCTGTTCATATCGTTTTGTAACCTATCGGGGCACATCACATTTCGTGCTCAGGCGAGCTCAATATCCTGAATTGTTCGATAGGCACCAATTGCCCATTTCCCAGAAGAGAACCCTGGGCTGTTTGAGGTTCCAGAGATCGTTTCGCCCCGGCTGCCTGTAACCTGAGTCACGCCATAATGTTGCCGGCATAAACGACCGCTTCGTAATTGCCCTGCCGCGATAAAAAAAGTGCCTGACTCGTGAAGCTTGATCGTGAATGAGAACATGGTTCTTCCACCCGCTGTCTTCATGGCACTTGCTGAGAACGTTACCACGGAATCATCAACTTCTCCGACAAGTGGGATCGATTCAGTACTTGGCGAGAAACCCGTGTTACCAGATTGTCGTATTGGGGCTGACTGTTGACCAGAAGATTTATTCTCTTGTATCGCTCGCATGACCCAAAAAAAGAGTAGCAAAGCACCAAGGGGCACGCCGAACGCGGTTGGTTTTTCAAGAAAGTTTTCAGCCACAATAAAATAAGCGGTTCCGACGAATGCCTCGGTTTGTACGATCATTTCAAGACCCCCTCAAAAAGGGAATGACTTATAACCTTCAAAAACACAATTGATTCTAGTCCTTCATCACGGGGGCCAAATATATGGACCGATACCGCACACTTGTATGATCACCCTGCAAGTAAATCGGACCCGGCTGTGTTGGGTTGGTAAAAACTGCACCCGCCGTCGGCCCGGTCACAGGCTGATTATCAATAACTTTCACACTATTGAGAATGACGGTAATGTGGCGATCAACAAGCGTTAGGTCATAAGTCTGCCACGTGCCGCCCTCTTTGCCAGCATTTTTTGTTGGCTCGATTTTTCCAAAGATGGCACCAACGCCTTGCTTACCCTGCATCCTACTGTTTCGATCAACAACCTGGGCTTCATACATCCCCCGCAAATAGATACCACTATTACGTGCTTCACCAATATTGAACTCAACATGTAACCAGAAATCTCCAAATACCGCGTCCGTCCGCAGGTTTGCGTAGGCACCCGTGGCACTGAAGTCCGTCTTTGGAGTTGTGTTCACGAGTTCACCGTCTTGAACGTGCCATCCCATGTTCTTATTAGATTCGTAAGGCTGCCAACCTGCCAGATCCTTGCCATTGAAGAGTGCTCTTGGAAGACCAAACCGAACCTTTGATAGATCTGGCGGCGTTGACGAAACAGGTGGAATCTTAGTACCCGTAAATGCATCGTGCTGAAGGGCGCCGTCTGGTGAGATCGTGCAGACCACTCCATCAAGAGACCCGTTTGTCATACCAACGTTGACTGTCTTGGCATGAGTTGATTTTTTATTTTGACGAATTCTGAATGCCAGCCGTCCGTCCGTCATTGTGACATCTGTGTGAGGTCCATCGGAGCCAACATAGAGCCGCATTCTAATATCCCAGTTCCCATCCGTTTCATGAATGCTCATCCAAGCGGGCGTACCCGAGTCCATCTGAAGCGACCAATCCCCAACGAGTTCATCGTTAGCGAAAGCGGTGAAAGGTCTCAGGCACAAGAAAATAACAAAAAGCCTTATGATGCTCAGAGTAGTCATTTTTATTCCAGTGAGTTTGCTAACCAATACGTTCACCTGAAAACCCCGAATTATTTCTGAGACTGTCAACCGTCACAATACCGACTAGTGTACCTGACCAACATTGCTCCACACATTCAAACAAATGTCACGGCAACCGTTGAATTGGAACCACACATTTCGACAACGTACATAAAAATCTATACAAACACCCATCACTGGATGCATCAGGAATTTTTACGCAGGACGAAAGTACTTTTATCACTGACTTTGACGAAGAACGTGGAGCAAAGCAATGAACCTCATCGGGAGCGAATGCACTAGAAACAACAACTGGCTCTTTATGTCACGCTGATAGTTGACCGGAACATGCACATTGCACTCGATCAGCAAACTCTTCTCTTAAGTTCTAGGGCCAGCCTTAGAGTTTATTCTTGACTTCAGCCAGTGTCTGTTCGATGCGGTCGAGCCTGGAAGCAATTGATGCAACGTCCCCGTTGCCAGCATGCGGATCTTCACCAAGAATCCAACTGGCAATAAACCCTGAGAAAAGACCAAAAAGCCCAACACCTGCGACCATCAAAAGGCCCGCAACAAATCTTCCCTCAACTGTGATTGGATATTTGTCTCCATATCCAACTGTGGTGATCGTGGCAACGCTCCACCACAATGCATCATCAGCAGTAAGAATATTACCCTCTCCAAGCCGCTCAAAATGAAGAACAGTAGCACTGCAGGTGACGATAAGGATGAGTGTCACGAGCACCATTCCGAGCAGCGTGTTCTCACCTTTCTTTGCAAAGAACGTTGAGGCAACAAGTCGAGTCGCTTTTACTGCTCTGATAATACGAATGACTCGAATGAGCCGAACGATTCTTCCACATCGAAACAGCGGTATGGCGGGGATAGAAGAAATCAGGTCCAACCAGCCCCAGGTTTTGAAATAGTGCCACTTGTTCGGTGCGGCAATGAGAGCCCCTACAAAATCCATGAGCAAGAGAATACAGATTGCGAAGTCAAAAGACTGCAACAAATGGTGCATTTCACTTTTTGGATCTATAAGTGCTTCGGCCCCAACGAGCAGCACAGAAAAAAGACCGATGAGAGAAATAATGATGTGATAGAAAACAAAACGCTGGCTTTGCTTGAAGGCCAGTGAACTATCCGCCGTCACTGTATTTGTTACCGTACTCATTTGCAGTTTCTAGTTTTCTCATGATGCTTCGTAAGGGTTGCTACCACACAAGCCTGCACGCAGTCTAATGGGCCACCAAGGGAGGCTCAATGCAAAGATAGCGACTGAACGGAAAGACGGAGATCGTGGCATGCGGCAGTGACGGAGAGCACCCGCAACGCATCAGCCAGACGACATGGCCTTGGTATCTTTCCGGATCATCTCAAAGCTTATTCACACGGACACTCGAAGGTAATGAAGTATACCGTCGCGTTGTATTAGTCTTGGCTGATAGCATGACTGCCAGAAGCCCCGGCTGGAGTTTTGCTAAGATTTAAACTCAAAGTCTTGATTGCCTACCAGAGTCTTGATTGTCGAGCCAAGATTTGATCATCAAGCAGTACTCCCTTCACTGAACGATCTGACACAAGTTCCAATCATGGCTGACTATAACATCGCTACAAAGACTATTCAGAGAGTCAGTAACCGAGAGAATCAACGAAAAAAGAGAGCATTGATCGTGAGATCTTGTTGAGACGGGTTGTCTTCATGAAGGAACTTCAGAAATCACTCTCTCGACCTCCTGCTTCAACACCTTCATTGAAACTTGAGAGCCCACTCGGCTTGACCTGAAACTGGCAGTTCGCCCATGTCGATAATTATGCTTTACCATGAACATTATTCGGGTTTTCAATTTGATTTTTCATTGCGACAAGTAAACAATCCAAAACCCTGAAACATATTCAGGTGAAGAAAAAAGGGACACAACTGGGAGAGATCAAGTGGGGGAGATTAATTGATACCCCAACCCCAGTCATGTGATGATCTCAAAACTCCGCCGACATTTTCTTGTACCAGGGTCTCGGCGGATCAAGTCACTTCCGAAGGAAGGCTAAGCCATGAGTGATCGGATCGCAATTGTCGATGGCATACGAACACCGTTCTGCAAAGCCGGCACTGACCTGAAGGGTTTCTCTGCGCAGAAACTCGGATCACTTGTTATCCGAGAGTTACTCGACCGTTCGTCAATTGATGGAAATCTTGTCGACGAAGTCATCATGGGCTGCGTTGCAAACCCGGTCGAGGCAGCCAACGTGGCGCGTGTAGCTGCTCTGATGGGTGGTCTGCCCGAACGCTCTCGCGCCTACACGGTTTCACGCAACTGCGCTTCAGGATTCGAGTCAGCAACCAGTGCTTACGAAAAAATCACCAGCGGATTCGATGAGGTTGTGATTGCCGGTGGCACTGAATCGATGACAAACATTCCGCTCATCTACAACGAGCACATGACGAGGTTGTTTGCAGGGCTGATGCGTTCAAAAACAGCATTGCAAAAACTGAAAACAATACTGTCCTTCCGTCCGCATTTCCTGAAACCGATTGTTGGCGTAGTCTGTGGATTATCTGATCCTGTATGCGGTCTTAACATGGGGCAGACTGCGGAGAATATTGCGAAGCAGTGTGGAATTACTCGGGAGCAACAGGATGAATTTGCTCTTACCAGTCACAACAAGGCATTGGCACACCGAGACAAACTTGCTGATGAGATCATGGCTGTACCGGTAGAACCGAAGTACGAATCAGTTTGTGACACTGACAACGGTCCACGCCAGGGGCAGTCACTCGAAGCATTAGCGAAACTCAAGCCCTATTTCGATCGAAAATCTGGCACTGTGACGGTCGGCAATGCCTGTCCAATCACTGACGGAGCCAGTGCGCTTTTGATGATGAAGGAATCGAAAGCCGAAGAACTCGGACTGCCGCCGCTAGGTTTTGTCAAATCGTATTCATACGAAGGGCTCAGCCCCACCGTGATGGGCCTCGGTCCTGTCTACGCCATTTCAACGGTTCTCAAAAAATCTGGCATGGAACTCGATCAGATGTCATTCGTCGAGATCAATGAAGCCTTTGCGGCTCAGGTTCTGGGCTGTGTGCAACTGATTGAGTCCGACCATTTCGCAAAAAAGGAACTCGGTCGAGACAAAGCCATCGGCAGGCTGGAACTCGACCGGCTAAACGTCAACGGTGGGGCCATTGCACTAGGCCACCCGGTCGGCGTCACTGGCAATCGTCTGATCCTGACGGCACTGAAAGAGCTTCATCGTCGGGGTGACCAGCATGCACTGGTATCACTCTGTATTGGTGGAGGACAAGGTGGAGCGATCATTCTGGAACGAGCATCGTAATAATAGAGGAGCAAAAACTGGCACACAGAAAAACAACCAGACAAACAAGAAAACCTGGCCAACCAGAGAACCAAATTCAACCAGAGAACTCAACCGAAAGAAAAACAAACCAACAACCATCAGGATACATCGTTTCCTACCAAGCTTCAGAAACAATTGAAGACCACTGGCGTCAACGAACACGTTACTACAACTGACAAGTCAGCACTGCCATGAGCTATTTTAAACAAACTATCGATGGCGACATCGGAACTCTTGAGTTCGATACTCCGGATTCCAGCGTAAACATTCTGAGTAGTGCCGCTTTGACGGAACTGGAACAGCAGCTCGATGAGATTGCTGGTCGTTCAGACATCAAGGTGCTGCTGATTACGAGCGCCAAAAAATCCATTTTTATCGCGGGCGCCGACATCAAAGAAATTGAATCAATCACTGACCCACAGGAAGCCAGCGAGAAATGCAACCGTGGTAAGCAGGTGTTTGACAAGCTTGAGAAACTTCCACAAATAACTGTCGCTGTCATCAACGGGGCATGCCTGGGCGGCGGTTATGAACTTTCGCTGGCCTGTACTTATCGCGTTGCCGGTTTCGCTGGGTGCGTCAAGATTGGTCTGCCCGAAGTCAGGCTGGGTATTCTTCCTGGTTTTGGCGGCTGTGTACGGCTTCCGAAACTCATTGGTATTGGCAATGCCCTCTCGGTAATACTGCCTGGGAAAGTCCTCGATGCGAATCGCGCACTCACATTAGGAATGGTCGATCGACTGTTCTACGATCCGATCCTTGTTGAACAGGCAAAAACATTTGGACGGGCTGTTCTCTCGAAAAAAGAAAAGGTACATCGGCGACGGAAGACCCTCATCACCAAACTGCTGGAGGGAAACCCGGTCGGTCGCAGCATTCTGTTCAGTCAGGCTCGCAAGAGCGTCATGAAATCAACGGCTGGTCATTATCCTGCCCCCCTGGTTGCGCTGGACACCATCAAGAGTCTCGTTGGGAAGTCGCAAGCGGAAGCCTTACGACTGGAAAGCGAGGGATTCGGCAAACTCGGTGCGTCAGAAATTTCCAAGAACCTGATTCACGTGTTCTACCTTGATGAACAGTACAAAAAGAAAAAATGGAACGATGCAGAACCAACTCTTACGCACGTTAAAAAAGCGGGTGTTGTCGGCGCTGGCGTAATGGGTGGTGGCATTGCACAGCTGCTGGCCAAAAACAACGTCATCTGTCGGATCAAAGACCTTAACAATCAAGCTCTCGCTCTTGCGCTGAAAACCGCTCGCGACGTCTACAAGTATCTACTGAAGACACGTCGCATGAAAAAGGGACAGGTCGAGGCGCAGATGAGTCTGATATCACCAACAACAACGTATGACGGATTTAAGAACGCAGATGTCGTTATTGAAGCCGTCGTGGAACGCATGGATATCAAGAAACAGGTCTTCAAGGAACTTGACGAGGTTGTCCAGCCAAGTGCCTGTTTATTTACCAATACGTCGTCACTATCTGTGACAGAAATGGCCCAATGCACAAGCCGACAGGACAGAGTTTGTGGTTTTCATTTCTTCAATCCGGTACATCGCATGCCGCTGCTGGAGATCATCGCCACAGAGAAAACAAGTGAGCAAACGATCGCCACTGCAGTCGCCTTTGCCAGACAGCTTGGCAAGATGGTTATTGTTGTCAAAGACAAAGAAGGTTTCATCGTCAACCGTATACTACTGCCGTACATGAACGAAGCGGCGTACCTTTTCCAGGAGGGAGTCGACACGAAGCACCTCGACGATATCGTCAAGCGATTCGGTATGCCAATGGGGCCAATGGAACTTGCTGACGAAGTGGGGATCGACGTCGGCTATCACGTCGCCCACATTCTGGAAGGTGCATATGGCAACCGCATGCGTATCGCTGAGATTTTGAAGACCGTCTACGAGGCGGGAATGCTCGGCAAAAAGTCGGGCGAGGGTTTCTATATCCACGCAGGCAAGCACAAAACGGTCAGCAGCAACGTACAGAACATGCGTGGTAACACAGTGTTTACGCTCGACGATGACGTCACACTCAAACGCCTGGTCTACATCATGATTAACGAAGCCTCCCGATGTCTTGAAGAAGGCGTTGTTGAGTCTGCCAGCACGATCGATGTGGGCATGATTTACGGCACTGGGTTCCCACCGTTCCGAGGCGGCTTGTTGCGATATGCGGATTCAGTGGGCGTGAAACATATCGTGTCGGACCTCAAAAACTTCCAAGATAGATTCGATCAGCATCGATTCGAACCAAGTCAACTGCTGTTGAGCATGGCGGAAACAAACGACACGTTCTACCCGTCGTAAAGCTACGCCATTCACACAGGAAACACGTGCAACACAACGGAAAGAGGCAGGTGCATTATGAGTATGTTCGATAAAAGTATTGGCAAAGAAGCACGGGCATCGCTGGAATTCGCTGAGGATTCGCGGGAGACCGAATGGGTTCATCCAAGCTTTGCTGCGCTGTTGTATCAGGGAAAAGTCAAGTGG
Source organism: uncultured Planctomycetaceae bacterium (assembly GCA_913052575.1). Taxonomy (GTDB): domain Bacteria; phylum Planctomycetota; class Planctomycetia; order Pirellulales; family UBA1268; genus UBA1268. The sequence goes on along the minus strand of CAJXFK010000027.1, from coordinate 567 downwards.
GATCTGATGCATCCATTCCCTCGTCAGTCAGACGAAGACAAAAAGCTCGGTGACGAATTTCTTGCGAAGCTTGAAGCATATCTGGAAGCAAACTACGACGCTGATGAAGTCGACAAGACAGGGGAGATTCCCGACAGCGTGCTGAAGGGACTTGCAGAACTCGGATGTTTTGCGATGAAGATCCCCACGCAATACAACGGGCTGGGATTAAGCCAGGTGAACTACAACCGGGCCCTGCACCTGACAGGAAGTTACTGCGGCAACCTGACTGCCCTGCTGTCCGCGCATCAAAGTATCGGTGTTCCGCAGCCACTACTGATGTTTGGAACAGATGAGCAGAAAGAAAAATTTCTTCCTCGTTTTCGCGACGGCGCAATTTCTGCCTTCGCACTGACAGAAGCCAATGCCGGCTCCGATCCACGAGCGATGACAACGACAGCGACACTGACAGAAGACGGATCGCATTACGTCATCAACGGTGAGAAACTCTGGTGCACCAACGGCACAAAGGCAAACGTTATTGTCGTCATGGCCGTCACACCGCCAAAGATTGTCCGAGGTAAAGAG
>CAJXFK010000026.1 GCA_913052575.1 uncultured Planctomycetaceae bacterium | reverse complement strand
TTTTTCACTCGGTCGCTTTGTCAGCCATCGTAAATTTGCAAAAGAATTTGAATCACAGGCCCTTGAAGGGCTTGCAAGCGGCTACCTGAAACGGCCCGATCTCCTCGTTGCAACGCTTCCTCCACCAAGCACCGTTGATACAGCAGTACGCCTCGCTCAAAAGGTAGATGCCGAACTCTTGGTTGATATTGATGAATGGTGGCCGGAACCTCTCCGACCAATGATCCCTGGACCAAAATGGTTCGCCACGCTGTTGGCATCGATAACATTCCCGATTATTGCTCGAAGGCAAAGGGACTCATTGCAATCCGTCGATGCGATACTTGCTGGATCACAGACTATTAAGGATGCCGTTCTCAATACGGTACAACCACCACCACCTCTCAAGGTGATACCGACTGGTGCTTACCTTCAGGACTATTCTCGACCACCTCATTTTATTGATCATGTCGCGAACTCTCGTCGTGACAACGTGCAATCAACAGATTCGGGCCACTCTCCGTTTGCCATCGCTGTTGCTGGGGATATCGATGAAAAATCTGATATCTATCTGCTCACGGATCTTGCTCGATCACTCAGTGAAAAAAATGTAAATGTCATTTTCCACGTTGTGGGGGGCGGGCGGTGGATGTCACGCCTTGAAACTGCCGCTCCTCTTCTCACGGGATCATGCCAGATTCAATGTCACGGAAGAGTCGATCGCAGTCGTTATGTTGGGCTTCTTTCTGATTGTCAGGCTGGCCTTGTCCTTCCTGGACTTCTAAGCCGCTTCCCATTACCGGTTGAAGCAAGTGACTACGCTGCCGCTGGCCTTGTACTTTTCCTTACTCAAGCAACTGAGCTTGCTGATCTCGTTCGTAATGCACACGCTGGTTTGATCACTGACAACACAGCAGATGCGATTGCATCTGCAATTGGCCCGGTCACAGCAGACCCCAGACAGGTCGCTCGTTTCAGACAGTCAGCCCGAAAACTTGCTGAGATGCTTCTCGATCGAGAAAAGCTCGCTGCAAAAGCTGTTGTCTGGCTTGAGTCTCTCGCTGAAGTGGATCACGCTGAATCTTTGTGACGATCAATCTGGGACTCCGAACTCCTGCACCAAATCTTACGGAGTTCACACAGACAGAAAAATGGAATCAGAACTCAGTGAGCCTGAAGATTCGGAAACAACAACCCTCGAACTCCTTGAGCGGCTACGCCACCACTCGGACTTACTGCAGGCGGTTGAGGTTTCATCACCTACAGACCGGGTAAACCAAAAAAAACTGCGTCAGAAATTTCCACCTGAACTCGTACGTGAAGCTGTTGCCCTCTACGAAGCCCGGCAACGTGCGAAAGAGCGATTGCCAAAAGCTGATCAACTCTGGCTCACACGCACTGGCCTCGAACAGGCCACAACATGGCTGGTAGCAAAACATAAAGCCAAACGATTCCAAGGACACAAAAAGGTCGCTGATCTCTGTTGTGGAATCGGTATGGATACAGCTGCTCTTTCAAAAGAAACACACGTACTGGCGATCGACTCCAATGCTTCAATGGTTCGTCGCGCCATGTGGAACAGCGAAATACTCGGGGATGCGTCACACGTAACCGGTGAAGTTGATGATGCAACAAGTCGCCAGTGGAATGACTGGCTCATTCACGCCGACCCAGACCGTCGTGGGGATCGATTTCGGCCAACTCGTCAGCTTGAAAACTATCTACCAGGTGTTCAATGGATGCAGAGCCTTCTTGAAAAATCCCGGGGCGGTGCCATAAAAGTCGGTCCTGCAAGCAATTGGCCACAGCACTTTGGGAATAGTCCTTGCGAAATTGAGTTGACGAGTCTCACAGGTGAATGCCGTGAAGCGACGATTTGGTTTGGTGAACTGGCAGGAAAAACAACTCGGCGGGCAACAAACCTGACCACTGGAGACACGTTGAGTGGCAATCCTTCTGAATTCTTACAACAAGAACTCACAGACATACAAGCATTTATTTGTGAGCCCGATCCGGCAGTCGTTCGATCCGGACTCGTTGATGCAATGAGCAGCCAACACAACTTCACTCGGATCGACTATGAAGAAGAGTACCTGACCACTTCTCAACAACCTCAAAGCAGTCTTGTGACTTCTTTTGCAGTTGAAGCCGTCTTGCCAGCAGGTCTTAAGCACATCCGAAAATATTTCTTAGCACGACCACGTCACCACTATGAAATTAAGTGCCGTCGCCTTCAAATAGATATTGAGTCGATCCGACGCCGACTTCCTGTCGGAGAGCACGAACCGTCAACAATTATTTTCTGTCGAGTAGCTGGGCGATCAAAGGCTGTTGTCGCACAACGGATTTAATGTATTTCCTGCTGACATTTTAGCGATCAGCGTACACATGCGTCATTTCTTCTGACGTCAGCGGTGACTGAAGATCATCACTCTGAAGCTGGAACTGAACCCGCTGATTACCTGGCCGACGACCACGAACCTGTACATGGAATACTGCCTCATCTGCTGGGGCAAGCGAGGCAAGAGGCTCGAATGTGATCATGAGATTCTGCACTTCATAGGGAACTGGACCGCTAGCTTTCACGGGCTCTAAATCACCAAGGAGTTTTGCCGAAAGGGCAACATTGGTTGCTGCTTTGGTTCCTTGATTGGCAACCTGAACGATATATTCTGTCAGACCATTGATCTCAATTGGGTCCTCACTATCAGCAACCTCTAATGCTAGAGAGGCCAGGCCTTCAACTTCAATAGAGTGTGATAGTTGATCTGCAAGACCTGCTGGATTTCGAACAGCGGCAACTATAGCTTGTGGACCAAGCACAGTAGGCATTGCGACGAATTCTACAGTCCCCACTTCACCCGCTGGAAGTTCTTCAAGACTCCAAAGCACTCGGTGTGTGCGATCGTCATAATATCCAGCGTTGTTTGCGCGAACAAATTTCATTCCGGCAGGCAACTGTGCTGCTAACTCCACAGCTAACGCAGGTGCTGTGCCAGTATTATGCATCTTCAGAGTACAGGTAGCTGGTCGCTGAAGGTATCGACGGTTGGGAATATCTGCGTGAAGTTCCATCATTGGAGCTGTAATTTCTGCCCGCAATGGACGGGATATTTCAATGCCACCATCCGCTCGGGCACCTATTCGAATTTCATGAACACCAGGCGTGATGGTTGCCAGCTTCAGGGAAATTGATTGAGAAGATCCAGGCTCCAATTGTCCCACATCAAACTCAACTTCTCGGCCAGCAGGATGTGATACAGAGTCTGGAAGAATCCCTTCGACAATCACACCGGTTGCTGTGCCTGTCCCCGGATTGGTAAGCGTGATATCTACAGCCATCATCTCACCAATTAACGTTGGCAGGAGTGGTTCAGCGCTGATCTCAAGAGCAGGCTTCGTGACCCGGGAACGCACGGTCGCATCAGCTCGAAATGTAACGCTCGCAACACTACCAACATCTCCCTCAAGCTCGGGCATAACCTCCATGGCTACGCGTGCCTCCTGGCCCGCCCTTAATTCACCAATACTCCAGAGCAGTTCGCCCGAGGGGGCGTTCGTCGCACCGGGACTTGCTGGTGGCATCGTTGTAATCAGTGACGTTCCAAAAGGAATCGCATCTCGAAGAACAGTGTCGTGTGCCGTGGCCGAACCAACATTCCGGACAATGACTTCAAATCTCGCTGGCTTGCCAACTTGTAAATCACGAGGACCGCTTTTTTCGAGAGTGAGCTGAGGTGTCTGAAGACCTTCGAGCTGCGGTACACCTGGTCGCCCCTGACCCGAAACAGCAGGAACAGCGGCTGGTTTTTTATCTATTGGCTTTGCGTCTTGATCAACTTTCAGATTTGTCGCTAGATCTTGCGGGGTCCCAAGTGGTGGAGCCGCAGCAAACGGCATCGCGACTCCTGTATTTTGAAGCAACGGCTTCTTCGGATGAAGAGGAGGTGTCTCTGTCGAGCGATTCGTCACTGCAAACGGGTTTGAATTTGCAGAGAGTGGTGACGCATTTTTTGTCGACGCAAGTGGCTGAGGTGGGCTGGGGGCTTCATTCGCAACCACACCAGGTGCCTGAGGCATGGGTGCCTTTGTAGCCTTCGCAAGCGGTTCAGCCTGCAGACGATCCGGCCCTGGATTATCTTGTCCTACAAGACTCTCTTTTTTACTTTCGGACTGTTTCTCACGAATGATTTCTGGTGCCGGCTTTGCAAAAGACAGCGATGTCTTTTCTTTATTTTTTGCATCTTTATTTCCTGTGAGCTCCTCTGCCAAATGCTTCGAGGACAATTCTTGCAATGCATCTGATTGCGAAGCTTTTTTCGACATAGGTTCAGGCGTTTCGAGCGATTCGTGACGAGCCTCGTCCTGCACATCAATGACTGCCGACGTGGTAGCTTTTGAAGCCACTTCGTCCGGCTTTGTGAACATATCTTGAGTGACCTGGTCAGCCAGCGCATCGTCAGCCAGCGCATCGTCAGCCAGCACATCTTTGTTCGGCGATGACTCCTGTTGTGAAACAGGAGGAATGAGCTTCTTGGTATCTGCACTCATGTTGTTGTGTAACGGTGGTGTGGGTATTGGCTTTGCAATCACACCAGCAAGAGAATCGTCCTGGTCACCTTCCACCGGGGCGTCGGATGATTCTTTGGCAACAGGCTGTTCATCGACTGCCTCAAGCGTAGGTGGCGATATCTGCTTCGCTGAAAAACGAGACAATTCAGAGGATTCTGTATCAGCTGTATCTTTTCCTGCTCGCTCTTCGTCAGTGGCTTTGTCGAAGGAAGCATTCTTTTCAATAGTTTTTTCAAAAGACGCTGGACGCGCCGGATAATCGTCGATGCGACCAGATTCTTGATACGTCTGTGAGCCGACTGATGAAAACCGACTCTGCTGCACTTCTTCAGCTGGCTGTACAACAAGTACGGGTAATTCTTCTTTTTGAGGAGAGGACACCGAAGAGTTTGTTGCCGCTGAAGGAATTGGAGACTGAATGGCAGGTACAGTACGCCCAAGTCCGGCAAGCCACACCACAGCAAAACCAGCGAGTCCGCATAACGCGACTCCAATAACCATAGACGTCACCGAGACGCCTTTCGGTGGTACAATAAAATCCTGACGCGATGGACGCTTTTCCATGACTCCACTCCTGATGGGACGGTCGCAAAATCGACCAGAACATCTGGGGAAGTACCAAAGATGGGCGATCAGCAGAAGGCCGTTTCACAGAAAACGACCCGGGTTCGACGCACTAGGCCAAACCGGCATCGCGAAGAATCTCATGAAGGTGGAATTGAAACTTACCCAGCTTGCCACCATAGTTACCAGCAGATACGGCCAAAATGCCTTCGCCCACTGCCGCCTGTATCGCAACTGCCATAGCTTCAGAAACAACGCCTTCGTTTTCACCATCAATGACGATTTCAAGGCAGGCAGCAACCTCAGGCACAAGCTCTGTAGAAACCCTACCTACGAGGCTGGGACAAAATGCATCGTTGGTAGAAGCCTTCAGGGCCGCATATCGTGATCCGACTTTACTGCCGGACCGGACGACACCACCAGGAAACGGAGTCATGACTCCTCGTACAGCCGCAATGGCATCAACTGCCCGTTTTGCCGACGCCAGCACGATATCAAGAGAGTTGCCCTGAATAATGACATTACCTCCACCAACACCTTTGGCAACACCACACGTTTCTTCAACAACAAACTCTCCATCCATCACCGGTACACGCCAGTACCGTCGTTCATCGAATACCTTTGTTTTCTCAAAACCATCACCAAAGAACCGAATGCGTTGCCCGAGTGGAATTCGCTCTTCTACCCCCGACAATCCATCAAAAACGGCTGTTGTAGGGCATGTCAGGAGACACTGGCCAGTTCTTTGTGACACTGCTTCGGCAAGAGATTCGACACTAAAACCAAACGCAAGAAGAGAGGCACCGGGGCGACCGTCAGGGCTTTCATCTGGAGCAATAAATCGCTCAAGACCAACTTCTGCATCACAACCAATAACGCTCGTCCCGTACCCACAAAAAGACTGCACACCAGCTTCAACCCACGACGCGTCGTGTGCCGTTACGAACAGTCGTGCAAATCTCAGCCGAAAAGCCTCGGCAAAGGTGTCAATGATCTGAGTTGGCCCAAGGTGAATCGCTGCCTCTGACACGGGAAACATCCTTTTCTCAGATGAGGAGCACGGTCTACATACGTGTCCTGCGAATGCTGTATTCTCACGGACACCCTATTTCAAGTAGTCTATTGGGCTTAGGCAATAGCCACCCAAAAAAATTGTTTGCTGAAACAGAGTGTTCTCTTTCCAGTCGTCATGACGCTGTATTACCCGAGGTTTCTTGCACATGCTTAAGCAATTGGTTCATATGATGGTTCCACCAGAACGTTTCGGTTCCTTTTCACTCTCGCCGAGGAAGATGATGATCACAAAGCTCACGCTCGCCTGCTCCCTCTTTACCGCCCTGCTCGTAGGATCTCAAACAGCACGATCCGAGGACCTTGGCATTAGCCTCGTTCCGGATGACGCTGCATTTGTGGCGAGTACGCTTCGCGGTCGCGAACAATATGACCGCATCGTTGGTAGCAATGCTTTTGCCAGCCTCAAGGACTTGAAGTCTGTTGCAAAAGCTCTCGACGAATTCGCAAAGCAGCAAACGCAACCGGGTAATCCGATGGCTATTGCAATGATGATGATGCAGATGCCAGACAATCAGGAAGCAATTGACTTATTGAAAGATATGGTGGCAACCGACACTTTTGTATTCGGTTCATCGTCTTGGGTAACAGCCTCCAAGCTATTTAAAATAATTCAGTCTGCTCAACGAGCCGGATCCTTTACCACACTTACAAAGGGTACTGATCTTGAAATCGAGAGTGACGACTCTGGGCCAAACATGATCATTGCAAAAGCCCTTGCTGCAAACACTGATCTAATTGTCATCCCCGATCTTGTCTGGGGATTTAAAACCACCAAAACAGATGCTGCGAAAAATCAACTTGAGCGGATCGAAGTGTTTGCCAAGAGCATGGCCCAAGCACAACCGATGCTTGCCGACGCAGTGGCGCGTCAAAAAATTGGTAACGGTGACTTCATTACAGTCACGATAAAGCCAGACCCCAATCTGATCAAACTTGCAATCTCCAATGTCATGAAAACCCCTGACGTGAAAGAGGAGCTGGATACGATTTTAAAACGAATCAATGAGTTACAACTTGTTGTTGCTCTTGGTGTTGTCAAAGACCATGTCGTCCTCTCAATCGGTGGTGGAACCGAACATCTTCAGGCAATGGGTACAACAGGCGGTAGCCTGCTGGACACAGAACCATTGAAGGTCGTTCGAGAGGCAGCGGACAAGCCTCTCAGCAGCATCTGGTACCGAAGTAAAAAGCTTGCAAAAACCTGGGAGACATCTCCTGAGGATATTGCCGAAGCAAAGAAATTAGTCACCGCGGTTGCCGAGGCCAATGAACTGTCCGCAGAGGCAACAGCAGACGCCGAAAAACTCGTTGAAAATCTCATGAGCGGATATGCGAGCCGCATGCCAACAGCTGGCCCTTGGGTGGCGTACTCTTATCTAACAGACACCGGATACGCCGGTGAAGAATGGAACTGGTCCAAGAACCTCCCGTGGGATGGAAGTAAGCCACTTGCATTTGATTATTTTGGTGGCGACCCGTTTGCTGCTGTTGCTTTTCGTGCAGAGACTGACCCCGAACAGTTCGAATCACTTGTTACCTGGATAAGTTCACTCCGTGAATTTATCACAAACAATATCGCCTCAAGTGCTGATGAAGATGCACAAAAGAACTTTGAAACATTTGAGGAGAAAGTTGCGCCTTTGGGTGAAGAATTGACTCAAACAATTCGGAAAAAATTTATTCCTGCATTGAAAAGTGGACAAATTGGTTTCGTGCTCGATAGCAAGACATCGACAACAAGACTTCAGGAAACGTTACCAACTTCATCAGAACCTCTCCCACTTGTTGCACCAGCAATCGTGCTTTCTCTTGATGACAGCACACTTTTCCGAGAAGGACTCAGTGATGTCTTTGCACTCAGTGACAAATTGCTATCCGTTATTCGTGAAATTGACGAAGATGCCATCCCGAGTGAATACCGTATCCCAGACCCTGAAGAACAGGATACTCCGGATGGAAGTGTCTGGAGTTTCGCACTTCCTGAAAGTGGACTGGACGAACAGATTCAATTGAGTGTCGGAGTTGGCAAGGAGGCTGCGGTTTTCTCGTTGGTACCAGAGCAAGCAAAACGATTACTCAAGAGTACCCCGCTCACTCTTGAAGGTGACCTGAGCATGAATCTGGCAGGTGCAGCAGTTCTTGACTGGGTTGCGTTTGCCAACGTGCTCGAACCGTGGGTCACGTATGTTGCTCGATGTGGTGGTGTCATGAAAGGGCGTTCTGATCTACCGGCAGATGAAACTGTTGGGCCAGATAACGATACCGATGAAGTGAAAGAGGCGCTCGAGCAACTTGTGACGATTTTTGATGTGGTTCGATGCCTGAAGTCGGCTACTGCAAAAACCGTTCTTGAAGGTGATGTTACGGTCACGCGATGGCAGAATCGTATTGAAGACTTACCGGCTCAGTGAGTCGTGTCGAACAAGACCACGAAAAAACAGATCACCGCCGGTTTGATCAATAGCCTCGATGCTCGTATTCGAAAGAATCTTTCGAATACTCATAGATGATTCGGGTTCTTGAAGCAGTTTTGGGGCAAGAAATGCCCAGACTTCATCGATAAGACCCGCGTCATGAAACGACTCAAGAATGTGCGCGCCCCCCTCCACTAAGACATTTGTCATCTGACGACGCCCAAACTCCTGCACCAATTCGAGAAGCATGTGACTCGAATGAGCTGTAGAGCTTCTCCATATCTCACAGCCCTTGCTTTGTAATTGCTCCAGTCGACCCTCAGAAGCATCGGGACCAACTGCAATAAGTAAAGGAAACTCTTGTGCTGTCTGAACAAGACGAGAACTCAGTGACAAACGTGCATGCCGGTCCAGCACAACTCGTATCAGTGGCCGTGGCCCTGCTGGCCTTGCTGTAAGCAATGGATCATCAGCCACCGCTGTCTGGATGCCAATGACAATTGCGTCAGCGCGGCGGCGTAGATCATGAACAACAGCACGAGATGTACCTGAAGATATCCACTCGTGTTGCTGCGATGTTCCCGAACCACCGTTTTCCGGTTTCGGAAGAACAAGATACCCATCGAGTGTCATGGCCCATTTGGCGATCATCCATGGCCTTTTTGCCGTCACGAACATTCGAAATGGTGCAGTCAGGCGTACCGCCTCATCCTGAAGCAAACCAACGTCAACCTGCAAGCCAGCTTTCCGAAGAATTGAAATACCCTGACCCGCAACTGCTGGAAAAGGGTCTGTTGCTGCGATGACCACGCGACGAATACCTGCACTCAGAATTGCATCAGTGCACGGTGGCGTTTTCCCCGTGTGACAACACGGCTCGAGCGTTACATAGAGCGTGCCATTCCTGGCTGCCTGACCGGCAATTGCCAGCGCATGCACCTCAGCATGAGCACTTCCAAAATGCTTGTGCCAACCCTCTCCAAGCACCTTGCCATCAGCGCTGGCAACAACCGCACCGACCATCGGGTTCGGTTCGACAAGCCCCTCGCCGCGACGAGCAAGGGCACACGCTCGGTGCATCAGTAATGTGTCAGTAGAGGAGAACATGGCCGAGGCCCGTCTTATCAAGGAGTCCAGATCGCAGGCTTTTCATCTCCGCCACCGCCGGAAGTTTCGCCTCCAGGCGTCCAGAGCTTTCCGGATTCTGCAGCCGGGGCGGTCGCTTGCCCGCCCGGTGATGACATCGTGGCACCAGGAGGAGGAGCCCCTCCCCCGCCACCTGCAGCAAGTGCGCCAAGGTCAATGCCTGCCTCAGCAAACACCTGCATGACAGCATTCGATACTCGTGGATTTTGACTATGATCACGACGAATTCGATCAAGTACTTTGAGAAGTGCCGGTTGATCTCCACGCTGTAGGTGGATTCGAAGTTCACCAACGTCAAGCATGCCTTCGTCAGCCTTGAGTGCCGCTGCAAGGGGACGAATTTTGGCAAGAATTTCCAGTCGACGAGTCGTTGACCGAGCACGTGCTTCAAGTACACCGTATGCCTGCCATCGGTCTGCATCAGTAATGTCTTCTCGACTTAATAACGCTTCTGCTGCCAGCTCCGCCACCCTGCTGTAACCGATTTCTGCCGCCGTCAAAAGGAGTCCTCGCAAATGATCATTTGTGATCTTTTGAAAATCAAGATGGAGCCAACGCTGAGGTGGTACGTTTCCTAACGGTTCTGCAGACTCAATCACGGCAGGTGCCGGAAGGCCACTTGCTTTTCTTAGCTCTGGCCAAATATTTTTTCCTGAGGCAATGATATCGGTAGCTTCAGCATCATTCACCAGGGCCTCGACGCGGCGGCGAGGCTCATCTCCATCGGCAACGGCTTGCTTCGGAGTTTTACCCAATAACTCTGGCAACGGTGTTTCTGCCCAAAGTTTTGTAAAGCGATCCGCTACTCGTGCTTGCTGTTCTGCCAAGAGCGTATCGAGTGGAGCGTCCTCACCAGCTGCAGGAGGTGCTGCCGGCTCTGTCGGTGGATTCATTCGAAATTGACTACTCGCCAGATAATTCATCGGCGTAGCCGATGGCATCCCAGCAGGCTGTTCTGCTTCAACAAGTGTTGTCTTGATAGAAGATTCTACCAATGGCTTTGCTTCTTTGACATCAGGTGCAAACCCTTGCAACGTTACCTCTGCGTCGCGATCCGTTTGCTTTCCATGAATGAGAATGCTGCCAAGTAAACGTGCCGCTGAACCTTCAGTCCCAGAGACGGATTCGTACACACGCCAACTTGAACGTGGTGGTACAGCACCGCGTTGAACCCAACGAGAGCGATCAACTGGAATCGACTCAAAATGACTTTCTTTACGAAGCGCATCTTCAAGCAGATCGATGTCTCCCTCAAGGGGGCCACGAAGCAATTCATACCGCATAACTGGTGACCGCTCTGGATTGGCCTGGGTCTCCAACACGATAGCACGACCAGTCGCTTCAATTGCTTCGTTGTGTCCTGTTGGACCTCCGATGGCCTCTCGCAGTGCTGCAACTTTGAGCCACGCCTCCGCTGCTTCTAGAGGGCGGGCCACTCGCTCACACAACAATGCAATATTCGTAAATAATTCAGGGCTGTCTGCAGCAACCCCTTTCAGGCTATTAAATGTTTTAATTGCTTTTGAAAGACGCCACTCCTTCGCATGCTTGAGTGCAGCGTCGAACTCAAAACGCCATTGCGAATCTACGTCTGTCGCCGCAAACGGCACCTTAATTCGTAATGCTGGGGGTAAACCCGATGACAGAAGGGCCTCCATCAGAAGATTTCGTTCTTCTTCAGAACCAAGAGACTTTTCAACAAGCCACTCGATGGTTGATTCTGCCAAGCCAAATTGTCCAATCTGCGCCGCAACTTGAACTAATGTCATTGCGATTCGGACAAGATCATCTGGCACCTCAGCGCCTGCCAGCTCTCGAGATCGATCGAAAAGGCTTGCTGCCTCTTGCATATTATCAAGCAGAGCTGCTGCAACTGCAGCGTGACCGAGTGCAAGAGGATTGTCAGGATACGCTTCGAGAAAGGCTCGACTCGTTACGGCTGCATCATTAAACCTCTTGGTGGCCAGTTCAAGTTTTGTCCTCGTCGCAAGAAGACAGGCTTTTTTGGGGTGCTTTTCTAGAAGTCGTATCACCTGCTCAAGCGCTGCTTCTGTCTGGTCACCTTCAACGAGACGGTCTAATTGTTCGAGTTCCCCCAGTAACTCCGGGCAGCAAAACTTAATTTTCTTGCCAGTTCCACAAGGGCACAGGGAATAGGGATCGAACGCCATAAAAATCTCCTAGCAAATCTGTAAAGGCATAAAGCTCTGCAAAACCATGATGGCCTCTTCACAACGTACCAGACGATCCAGTGTGCAGGAATTGGCCTACCGCAAGCTCCGGACATAGCTACTGAAGCGATGAAAAACAGCCTCTGTTGAACACTTTATGCTTCGATGTGATACTACGATGAGATGATAGGCCACGAGGCGGTTACGGCACGTCATCTATTTACCCATCCTCTCCTCCAACAAACGGCACGCCGTGCGTCAGCCACGCATTGTGATCGTCGATTCAGCCGGCCCACAAGGTCTTGCTTACGGCAGGCTTGTCGCTCGACTGCAACCCCTTGAAGTTCGGCATACCTCACGTGTTGCCGAAGGCATTGATATATCCAATGAGGATGGATTTGATCTTGCGATACTCGTTCTCCGAGCTGGTGATTCAAATCTCACTACATTGGATCAGCTTGTTGAAGCAGATCCCGACCTACCAATTGTAGTTATTGGTAGTGACGACGGTGAAAAAACGGTCAGTGACTACCTGCGTCATGGTGCCGCAACTTATCTGCCACTTGAGAGCGTCGATCACGATCTTGAAGATATTCTTGTTGAAACACTCACTCAATCGCGGCAACGTGCCACAGAACAGACCCTACGACGTGCTATCGAGCGTCCTTATTCATTCGAGGACTTCCTAGGCGAGAGTCCTCCAATGAAGGCTGTGTATTCGCTCATTGAACGCGTCGCGGCACGATCTGTTGATATTCTTATTACTGGAGAAACAGGTACTGGAAAAGAGCTTGTTGCTCGTGCCGTACATCGGAGAAGTCGTCGAATTGCCGCCCCTTTTGTTCCAATCGACTGTGGGGCCATTCCAGACACGTTGCTGGAAAGTGAATTATTCGGACATGAACGAGGGGCTTTCACGGGCGCTGATGCTCGACGCATTGGTCTTATCGAAGTCGCAGACGGTGGCACCCTCTTTCTCGATGAAATCGCTGAATTACCTTTTGCTCTGCAAGCAAAACTGCTTCGAGTCTTGCAAGAGCGTCGTCTCCGACGAGTGGGTGCGCGAAAAGAAACACCCGTGGATGTTCGAATTGTGGCAGCAACGTCTCGAGATATTGATGTCATGGTGGAAAATGGAACATTTCGAAGAGACCTTTTCTATCGCATCAATGTCGTCAGAATAAGCCTTCCACCGCTACGGCAGCGTGGTGACGACATTGGTCTACTCGCTGAATTTTTTGCCAGCCGAGCCGGACGAGAAATGGGACTCAGTGCAGGTAGATTTTCGGCTGATACATACCAGGTATTGCGGCACTATAATTGGCCAGGAAATGTGCGTGAGCTTCAAAATGTTATCCGCCGAGCCATGGCACTCACGGCAGATGACGTGATTGGAGTAGATGACCTTCCGGACAATGTTGTCACAGCAGCAGGAAAGTATCTAGCCGACACCTCCGATCAGCTGAAACAAGGCTCACCATCAAGGGCTGGCTTCTTGGCTCTAAAAGCCACGCATGTGGCTGAATTCGAGCAACACTACCTCCATGAAATCATGAAGCGACTTCATGGAGATGTCTCGGCGGCGGCAAAAGAAGCACGAGTTCCTCGAGGAACCCTCTATCGGCTCTTAAAGTTACATAACATAGAGCCCTCTCGTTTCCGACACGACTCGAACAACACCGAATCGAACTAGTATCTGCCCTGTCCAGCGCATCCATGATGTGACAACGCGCCCTATCTGCGCGAATCACAATGCCTGCCTGCACACATCACAACCCCTGCCTTTTTATGCTGCATAAGCAGCGACACAGTTACATTGTGAGGCATGAATGGGCCGAAAATGTCACATCTGCGCGACAGAACATCACAACAGGCTCAAAAATCCCCTGAATACGTTCCTTCTTTTTTATTTCTGAATGGCACGCTGCTTGCTGCAGTATATCTCTCAGGAACGCCAATGCATGGCGGGCGCAAACCAACGGCGGCGGAACCGAGCGGGATGCAATTGTAAAGAGGATATTAAAACCGTTTTGAGAAGGAAATAATCATGAAAAAAATTGAAGCCATCCTGCGACATTTCAAACTCGAAGAAGTCAAAGATGCACTAAATGAGATCGGTATTAAAGGTATGACAGTTACTGAAGTTCGAGGCTTCGGACGGCAACGCGGACACACCGAAACATATCGTGGTGCAGAATACTCTGTAGATTTTCTGCCAAAGGTCAAACTTGAAGTTGTCATCAATGACGGTGAGGCCCAAACGGTTATCGACAAGATCATGAACGTAGCCCGAACTGGGCAGGTTGGAGACGGAAAGATATTTGTCTCTGACCTCGCTGAAGTGGTCCGAATTCGTACGGGTGAAACTGCTAGCGACGCTATCTGATTTGCTCAACCACTACCGCCGCAATGACTCCGGTCATCTCTGTCTGTTCCACGGAATGCAGGGATGACCGGTTTTTTTATAAACCAGACGCCTATGTGGCCGCAGCTATGGCTTCTTCATCTTTCACACTTGGAAGATTTGTTGAACCCATAAGATATCGGTCACACTCGCGAGCAGCTTCACGCCCCTCATTAATCGCCCAAACGACAAGGCTTTGTCCTCGGCGGCAGTCACCAGCTGCAAAAACTCCATCAAGATTCGTCGCATACTTGCCGTAGTCTGCCGCAAAATTTGTACGCTTATCACAATCCATACCCAATTGATCAGCAATGATTTGCTCTGGACCACCAAAACCAAGTGCCAGAAGTATCATTTGGCACGGCCACTCCTGCTCACTTCCTTCAACAACAGTGAATGGCGGCCCACCTTCTTGTGGCTTACTCCAATCGAGTCGAACTGTTTTAACACCTCGAAGCTTTCCAGATTCATCACCCAGAAATTCAACGGTCTGTACGGAAAATTCTCGGGGATCACCGGCCAACTGTTTACCGGGGACATCCGAGTAATCAAATCGGGCTGCGGCTTCCGTGTGACCGTAATCTGTCCGTAGGATTTTCGGCCACTGAGGCCAAGGATTATTGGCCGCACGCTCCTCAGGTGGCTGCGGCACGATTTCAAAGGTGACGAGAGAACGACAACCATGACGCAACGAAGTACCGATACAGTCAGTACCGGTATCACCACCACCAATCACGATAACGTCTTTGTCCTTTGCACTAATATACTTTTCATCCTGATGTTTTGAATCAAGAAGACTACGCGTATTTGCAGTCAGGAAATCCATAGCAAAATGAATACCTTCTAGATCACGACCCGGTGTTTTAGCAAAGAAATCATTCGGCCGAGTGGATCCAACACAAAGCACCACCGCATCAAATTCAGACATCAGGCTTGCCGCTGGAATATTTTTCCCTATTTCAACACCGGTCTTGAAAACAATTCCTTCTTCCGCGAGCAGGTTAACTCTTCGTTGTACTACAACTTCTTTGTCAAGCTTCATATTCGGAATGCCGTACATCAACAGCCCTCCAAGACGATCTGCTCTTTCGAAGACCGTGACAAGATGACCCGCTTGATTTAGTTGTGCCGCACACGCAAGACCAGCCGGACCAGAACCAACCACAGCTACTTTTTTTCCAGTTCGCTCTGCTGGCGGCGAGGCCGTAATCCAGCCTTCTTCCCAGCCACGATCAACAATCGAACACTCGATCTGTTTGATTGTCACAGGAGGTTCGTGAATGCCCAGCACGCAAGAACCTTCGCACGGAGCAGGACAAACCCGCCCCGTAAACTCAGGGAAATTGTTTGTCTCATGGAGTCTATCGAGAGCGTCTTTCCAGTGACCTCGATACACGAGGTCATTCCACTCAGGAATAAGGTTTCGCACAGGGCAGCCTGCTGCCATGTTTGCCATAAGGTCTGCCGTATGACAAAAGGGAACACCACAATCCATACATCGCGAGCCTTGGTCTTGGAGCTCAACAATAGGGAGATCGAGATGGAACTCATTCCAATCACCGATCCGCTTCGCTGGATCGCGTTCGTTATATGTCCTTCGATTCACCGTCATGAATCCCCGTGGATTGCCCATCAGCCACTATCCTTTCATCTGCCGCCGGTTTGAATTGCATCCCGGCTCTACTTTGTGTGAGTCTCTTGTGTTGTATTTTTCTTACTTTGTAACTACTGACACTTCTGATTCTTCCGCCATTTCAGCGAGCGCTCGTTTGTAATCACGAGGCATGACTTTCACAAACTGCGGAAGTGATTGTTCCCATGATTCCAAAATGCCAGAAGCCACAGTCGAACCGGTATATTCTGCATGCTTCTGAATAAGCTCTTTGAGTTCCTCGATATCTTCAGTCGTCTCAACTGGTTCAAGCTCTACAAGTTCGAGGTTGCAGTTGAGTCGCAGCGTATCACGGTCAGGGGCGAAGACGAACGCCACTCCACCGGACATTCCCGCTGCAAGATTCCTGCCAGTTGGCCCAAGAATGACAACTCGTCCGCCTGTCATGTACTCCAGCCCGTGGTCACCGACTCCTTCAACAACTGTGCGAGCACCACTATTTCTTACACAGAATCGTTCGGCGGCCATGCCTCGGAAATACGCCTCTCCAGCAGTTGCTCCGTAGAGAGCGACATTTCCAATAATAATATTTTCTTCCGCAGCAAAGGTCGATTCCTTCGGTGGAGCAATAATGATTCGACCACCTGACAAACCTTTACCCACGTAATCGTTCGCATCACCAGACAACTCAATCGTGACGCCTGGTGCAAGCCAGGCTCCAAGGCTCTGACCTGCCGAACCGACAACATCAATGTGAATACTGCCATCGGGCAGACCGTTTTCACCATTTGCCTTCGAAACTTCATGACTAAGCATCGTGCCAAATGCTCGATCGATATTCTCAATTTCCATTGAAAATCGCACAGGTATTTGCTCATGAATTGCAGCAAGTGATTTCTTGATAAGTTCGTTATCAAGCACTTCTTCAAGACCATGATTTTGTGAAATCGTGCAATAGGTCACCGTATCCGGATGGGGACCAGCCGCAGGCGTAAGAATTGGCGTAAGATCAAGACCCTTCGCTTTCCAATGCCGAACAGCTTCATCGATTTCAAGAACTTCAACGTGACCCACCATTTCATTGATGGAACGGAACCCAAGGCTCGCCATGATCTCTCGAGCCTCTTCGGCAACAAGGAAGAGGTAATTCACAACGTGCTCAGGCTTGCCTGAAAACTTTTTACGAAGCTCAGGATCTTGTGTGGCAATCCCAACTGGACAGGTGTTGAGATGGCACTTTCTCATCATGATGCAGCCCATCGTGATAAGTGGTGCTGTCGCAAATCCATACTCCTCAGCGCCGAGTAAGGCTGCGATCACTACATCTCGACCAGTCTTAAGTTGACCATCGGTCTCAAGCCTGACTCGGCTGCGAAGGTCATTCATAACCAAGGTCTGGTGTGTCTCGGCGATACCCAACTCCCACGGAAGGCCAGCAAACTTAATACTCGTAAGCGGTGAAGCACCGGTACCGCCGTCAGTTCCAGAAATTAAAATCTTGTCGGCATGACCCTTAGCTACTCCCGCTGCAATCGTGCCCACACCGACTTCTGACACGAGCTTTACGCTGATTGCCGCTGATGGATTTGAATTTTTTAGATCGAAGATTAACTGAGCAAGGTCTTCAATAGAGTAAATGTCATGATGAGGGGGTGGACTAATCAAGCCCACACCAGGAGTTGAATGCCGCGTTGCAGCGATAATCTTATTTACTTTATATCCAGGTAGCTCGCCGCCTTCTCCCGGTTTCGCACCCTGCGCGATTTTAATTTGTAATTCATCTGCATTGGTTAAGTACCAGCTTGTGACACCAAATCGACCTGATGCCACCTGCTTAATATATGACCTCTTCGAATATTGATTTGTCAGAGACCTGGCTTTATCTGGGTCGAGATTTTCAAGTGTATTGAGCATTGCTTCATGCTCACCTTCAGGGCGGCCATACCACTTAAAGCGTTCTGGATCTTCACCACCCTCTCCAGTATTACTTTTCCCTTCGAGCACATTCATCGCGACCGCTAGAGTCTCATGGGCTTCTGCTGAGATTGATCCGTAACTCATCGCACCAGTACAAAATCGTTTTACGATTTCACGAGCCGGTTCGACTTCCTCAACTGGCACAGGGGATCGGCCAGTTTTGAATTGAAGAAGCCCTCTCAAGAAGCAGCGACGATGGGCGTCTTTGTTTACGGTGTCAGCAAATTGCCGATAAGCGTCTCTCGATCCTGTCCGGGCAGCTACCTGTATCTGCGCAATTGTATGTGGGTTCCACGCGTGGGCCTCGCCCTCTTTTCTCCAGTGAAATTGGCCGTCGTTCGGAAGTATCGACATGGCTTTGTCGCTTCGTGTTGGATAACCGATTTCATGCCGGCGTATTCCTTCTTCAGCAACAACATCGAAACCAACACCTGAAATTCTGCTTGATGTACCAACAAAGCACTTCTCAATTATTTCTGGTGCGAGACCAACTGCTTCGAATATTTGTGCTCCCTTATAAGAGGCAAGTGTTGAAATCCCCATCTTGCCCATTACTTTTTTGATGCCTTTGGCAACTGCTTTCCTGAATGCTGGCACAATTTTTTCATCGCTGAACTCCTCTTCAAGAAGCCCATCAAGACGAGCCTGACGCAGCGCTTCGAATGCCAGATACGGATTGATAGCATCCGCCCCATAACCTGTCAGTAGACAGAAGTTGTGCACCTCACGAGCTTCTCCGGACTCAAGAACGATGCCGATTCGCGTTCGTAATTCTTGTTTTACAAGGGCGTGATGAACTGCTCCTGTGACAAGAAGAGAACTTACCGGAACGCGGTCGTGATTGACGGCTCTATCCGACAGCACAACCAACGAATACCCGTCATGAATGGCCTGCGTAGCTTCCGCACAAATGCGATCGATCGCAGGTCGCAGACCCGCATCACCCTCAGTGCGTGGATACGTAATATCAATAGTTTTTGACTTCCAGCCGCGATAGTCAATTTCCTTAATCGCAGCAATTTCTTCATTCGTCAGAATTGGATGAGGGATACAAAGACGATGACATTGCTCTTCTGTAGCCTCTAAAAGGTTGCCCTCCGGCCCAATGAAACATTCAAGCGACATAATGATCTCTTCCCGAATCGAATCGACCGGTGGATTTGTCACTTGTGCAAAAAGTTGCTTGAAATAGTCGTACGGAAGTCGAGGCTTGTCAGAAAGACAGGCAAGAGCAGCGTCGTTACCCATCGAACCAATTGGATCTCGCTTCTCTCGCAGCATCGGCATCAACATGAATTGAAGCGTTTCTGTCGTATATCCAAACGCCTGCATTCTTTTCA
The DNA here is from genome assembly GCA_913052575.1 of uncultured Planctomycetaceae bacterium. GTDB lineage: Bacteria > Planctomycetota > Planctomycetia > Pirellulales > UBA1268 > UBA1268. The sequence continues at coordinate 7,085 of CAJXFK010000026.1, read as the reverse complement.
GGAGTTCTTCACTCTCATAGTGAGCGGGGCTGGCTTTTACCGGCAAATCGTTGAGGTGAATTGCCTGATTTTTGAGCCATGTTTTATACGGACGTTTTGTGGCGACCGATGTTTTCAGTTCATCGTCGGCAATGATACGACCTTGTTCAAAATCAACGAGGAACATCTTTCCGGGCTGGAGACGACCTTTCGACTTCACCTGCTTTGGATCTACCTGCACAACACCTACTTCACTCGCCATAATCACCCGGTCGTCGTGTGTGACGTAATAACGACTCGGTCTCAGGCCATTTCGATCAAGCACGGCACCAATATAATGTCCGTCAGTAAAAGAAACTGACGCAGGACCATCCCAAGGTTCTTGAAGTGCCGAATGATATTCATAAAAAGCTCGCTTGTCTTCAGGCATACTGTGATGATTCTGCCAAGCTTCAGGAATCATCATCATGACAGCTTCTTGAAGTGTGCGGCCGGAGTGATACAGCATTTCGAGTGCGTTATCAAAATTTCCTGAGTCCGAACAGTCAGGCTCAACCACTGGGCAAAGCTTTCGAATGTCATCTCCCCAGAGATCGCTCTTCATCACACCTTGCCGTGCAAACATCCAATTTGCATTTCCTCTGAGCGTATTGATCTCACCATTGTGAGCCATAAAACGGCATGGCTGAGCTCGATCCCAACTAGGAAAAGTATTCGTTGAAAATCGTGAATGCACCATCGCAAGGTGCGTCTTATAGTCTGGGTCCTGCAAATCTTTGTACAGGGGAATGACCTGCATGGAACGCAACATCCCCTTCCAGATAATTATATTTGTCGATAGCGAACAAATGTAAAACATCAGCTTTTGTGAGAGGCTGCTTTCGACTCGAATTTGTTGGCTGGACCATTTTCGGATGACAAATAACTGTCGCTCAAACGCTTCCTGATCAAGACCTGCTCCAGCAGCAATAATGACCTGATCGAAATGCGGCATTGCACGACGAGCGGTCGGGCCAACGTCAGCTGCATCAGGGTCAACTGGCAACTCACGCCAACCGACGAGCTTCTGGCCTTGTTCGTTCACAATGCGATCAACAATTCCACGGCACTGTGCTCGCTCTGCCGGATCTGTCGGCATAAAGAAAACCCCGCTACCGTATAGGCCTCGAGCTGGTAGTTCCTGGCCCATCTCTTCCTGCGCGATTTTCTCCATCAGCTCATACGGCAATCCAGTCAGCATGCCAGCACCATCACCGGTATTGTCTTCGCAGCCACACCCGCCACGATGCTCCATGTGCTGAAGCATCCGATCAGCGTCGTCAACGATTTGCCGAGAACGCTCTCCCTTAATGTGAGCTATAAAACCAACACCGCATGAATCATGCTCATTCGCTGGATCGTATAGTCCACGGCTTTCAGGCAGTCTGATTGGGGGCTTCATTACGTATGTTCTCGTCTTACGGGTTTTAAATTTTGTTTTCTTATTTGTTTATGGTTGCTGGCATTCTGCCAGTGTCGTTCTTCGAACAGATGGCAGTATTCGGACAATCGACGGAATCAAGCTGTTCCGACAATTGCCAGGTCACTGAGAATCTCTGGCGGGCGTTTCTGTTCTCGAAGCCCTTCATCGGCGTCGTGTGCGTGGCCTCGTAATAAATCAAGAAACCTTCTCGCTGTTGGTGATAAAGGCTTTCCTCGACCGCGAATAATACCCAGCGGTCGAACCAGAGGATTTTCAGTAAGCGGAATACTTATGAGTGAACCGACCTCCGTCTCTCGGACAACCGTTGGTTCGGGCAGCAACGCCATCCCAGCATCAATCTCAACCGCCCTTTTTATTGTTTCGATGTTGTCAAATTCCATGACAACGGTCGGCTCTGCTCCCACCGATTCAATAGCCTTATCAATTTCTTGACGAATGACGAGGTCGTGATCAAAGCCTACAAGTCGTTGCCCATGCAGATCAGCAAGTGATGCACTGTCTCTGGCAGCAAACGGATGGTTTGGCCCGCATACCAAGACGATTGGTTCTTCGCGCCATGCTTCGGCTTCAATTTTTCGAGAACCACGCGGATAGCTTACAATTCCAACATCTGCCTGATCATTTTCGATGGCTTCAAAGACTCGCTGAGGATGCAGATACTCTAGTCGTACGTTTGCCTTGGGATATCTCGCCATGAACTCTTGTACATAATCACTCATGTGATGGAGACCGACCGAATAAATAGCCGCAACACGGACTCGACCCGCCACATCTTCGCGGAGCGATCGAACCTCGTCCTCAAGTAAGTCATACCGAGCCACTATATTTCGGCAGCCTTCAAAAAACACGCGGCCTTCATGAGTAGGCACAAGCGGTCGCTTGGATCTTTCGATTAATTGAACTCCGAGACGACTTTCCAGCTGGCTCACAACCTGACTGGCCACGGATTGAGACAAACCATTGTCCTCCGCAGCCCTAGAAAAACTGCGGCGAGTCACGATATCACAGAAAATTTTGAGTGATTTAATATTCATAGATGCTCAATTTCAGTACTATTTGTCACCGAGTAAGTGTGCATGCAGAACCAGTCCACGGCCGCCTATATTGGTTCTCAAAATAACTTCGAGCCGCTTTTTCAACGCCTCGTGGCTTGACGCCACTACTATTTAAAAATCAAATAGTTGCGGACTGAAGTATTCGATAATCCAATACAGCCTATCCGTTTGGCTCATTTCGTCAAGTTACCTCCCCTCCCCAGGGAATTTCTACCTATGGCATCACACACACTAAGCCCATCCCTTACTCTCCAAGCTGAAATTGCTGGTTTTATGGATGAAAAGTTGCCACCTCTTGGTCCAGGGACCCCTCATCGCCACCTTGAACAGCGACTCAGCAAGGTCACCCCGAAGACTCTTTTTAAAGACAAGGTCATTGATCCAGATTCGGCAGCCTGCTGTCTTGCTGGCATCTGGCTCTGGAATGGATTCCTCGATCATTCGCATGAATTGAGCCAGAGTATCAATACACCTGAAGCCAGTTGGTGGCACGCCATCATGCATCGGCGAGAACCAGATGCTATGAATGCGAAATATTGGTTTCGCAAAGTCGGTGACCACCCACTCCTCTCCACTCTTGGCGAGCGGGTATGCCTTTATGCATCGAAGGCTGACCTACCAACTGGGGCACAGTGGCTTTCACGGTGCCAACACTGGAATCCTTCTCAGTTTATTGACGCGTGTGAGACCGTACGCTGCAATTCCAATGAGTCCCTTCGCCTGACTCTCAGCGAAGTGGCAGCAATTGAGTGGTATACGCTCTTTGAATACTGCCAACACCTTACACATGGCACTGAGCAAAAATAAACCACTCGTCAGAGTAATCTACGGTAAAAAGTTACTGGTAAGAAGAACTCGCTGTGTCAATGATTTTAAAGGGCTGACAAAATCTTCACTACTCTTTTACCCGCTCTAAGTATTCAGAGTTTCGAGTATCTATTTTTACCAGCTGCCCCTGCTCGATAAATGCAGGCACCATAACTTCTGCTCCGGTCTCAAGTTTCACTGGCTTCGTCAGGTTTGTTGCAGTATTCCCACGAACGGCAGGTTCGGCGTATTCGACTTTCAACACCATATGCTGAGGTGGCTCCATCGTAATTGGATTTTCGTTGTAGAGCATCATGGAGCAGATCGTTCCTTCCTTCAGCCACTTCCATGCATCATCAACTTGTTCAGACGATAACTCGTACTGCTCGTAATTATCGTTATCCATGAAGACAAACTGATCGCCCTGCTTATACAGGAATTGAGCATCTATAGTCGTAATATCGGCAGTCTCGAGTGAATCGCCGCTTTTGTACGTTCGGTCTAACACAGTACTTCTCAAAAGATTGCGAAGCTTACATTTGTAAAGAGCCTGACCCTTACCAGGCTTTACAAAATTGCACTCGATCATGATGTATGGATCACCATCAATCTGGACTTTCAGCCCCTTTCGGAACTCACTTGTGTTATACGAAGCCATCGAAATTGCACTTTCAATTCAGGACAATAAAGGCGTTTAGTGAATATGCCGCGACACTCAATCTCAAGCCTCGCCACCATCATACAGACTGTCAACGCTGATTCCACAGCTACCCGTTCTAGTGAACTATTTTTGAACTAGCCCCATCCTTAAGAACCTAACTGTAGACTAGATAAAGTTGCTTCCCCACAATTATGACAACCGCCCCGACAACTCTTCTTATGGAAACATCGACAGTTCGACCGATCGATAGAACAACTTCTCAGCCACCAGTCGTTCGAGAAGCCTGGAAACAGGAATTAGCTGAAGCTATTCGTGACCCAGTAGAACTTTGTGAACTCTTAAAGCTCGATCTCGATCCGTTAAAGCTTCATCCGGCAGTTGATCACCACGCAGACAATGCGAGTCAGAACTTTCCGTTACTCGTGCCACGGGGATTTGTTTCACGGATGAAACAAGGTGATCCAAATGACCCTTTATTGCTTCAGGTATTACCACGGCCTGAAGAATTGCATGACGCACCGGGCTTTGTATCAGACCCAGTTGGTGAACAGCCGGCTCGTCGAGGGACAGGGCTCATTCAAAAATATCATGGACGCTGTTTACTTCTTGTCACCGGTGGTTGCGCCGTGCACTGTCGATACTGTTTTCGTCGAGAATTTCCCTACGCTGAAAGCGGAGCATCGCCTGCCAGTTTTACAGATGCCGTTACAGAAATACGGTCAGACCAATCAATCTCTGAAGTCATTCTTTCAGGTGGTGATCCTCTTCTGGTAGACGACCAACTGCTTGAAACACTCGTGCACGACATCGCCTCAGTTCCGCATGTTCGAAGGCTTCGTATCCATACGCGGATTCCTGTGGTGTTACCGTCTCGTATCACAAAGCAACTGCTTCACATTCTGCACACGACACGATTGACCGTGTGTGTTGTTATTCATTCGAACCATGCTGCTGAGCTTGATTGCGTTGTTGCAGAGGCAATGCGGCGTATGGGCCAAGTCGTTCCACTGCTGTTCAATCAAGCTGTTTTGCTGCGTGGCGTAAACGATACTGCCGAAAGTCTTATTCAGCTTTCTGAAAGACTGCTTGACCTTGGTATCACTCCGTATTACCTCCATCTGCTTGATCCGGTTCATGGAGCGAGCGCTTTCGACGTTCCTGAACACGTCGGAGTGCAGCTTATCGAGGAATTACGCAATCGATTACCTGGCTACGCAGTGCCACGACTTGCTCGCGAGAACCCCGGAACACCCAGCAAGACATGGTTAGCCTAAAGATTGGCTAAAAACATGCCATACTACATGAGTGAGTCTCAACTGCAGATGTTCACTTTGATATGTAAAAGATACGAATTGCCCCCTCAGATAAGCAGGAAATGTCATGAAGGTTTTGATTGGTGTTGATGGATCACCTCTTTCACTCGATGCGGTACGTGTCGTCGGGCACATTATCGATCCGAGCGAGGACCAGGTAGCGATCTATTTTTCACCAACAGAACTTCAACAGCGACTTCCAGAATCATCATCATCACTCGTGAGCCGAAGTGCGGCTGACCTCTTCGCAGAGGCTCGTGCACTTCTACCAACAGAGTTTGCAAAGCCGGTTGAGATGATCAGTAGTTCTGCATCTGCAGCTGTCGGTATCCTTGAGTCAGCAAGCGGGTGGCATGCCGACCTCGTTGCCCTCGGTGCCCGTAGTCATGGATCAATAGAACGCTTCCGTCTCGGAAGTGTTTCGCGGGCTGTTCTTCATGGTGCCCACCTACCCGTGCTCATTGTGCGAAGCCACCCGCAAGAAGATGGTACCTTTCGGACAATGGCCTGCCATCACCCAGCGAGTGCTGCTGCTATCAGCGCAACACTAAAGGACCTGCACTGGTCAAAGGAAACTGACGGGACTGTTATCGGTGTGGCCGAGTCAATGCTCGCTGGTCCACTACCAAGCTGGCTCGAAAAACGTGTTCGTGATCCGGACACCGCTGCCATCGCACAGGCGTGGCAGGCGGAACATGATGATGAAGTTCATACACTCAGTAGCAAGCTCGAGGCTTTCCAGACAATCTTGCCTCAGTGTTTCCACGGCAAGCCTCCGATCATTGTCGAAGGCAACCCTGGTGACAGGATTCTAGAACAGGCCAAAAAAGACCGCACAGACCTCATCACTATCGGCCGAACTCCAACGGATAAACTCAGCCGCTGGTTACTGGGAAGCACCTCTGAGGCAGTCCTCTCGCATGCAACAGCCAGCGTGCTTGTCGTTCCTGTCGAGAAGTAAGCAATCATAAAAAAACCTGCCCCAAACATAACGTAAGGGACAGGTTTTATTGAATTCGAGTATAGGTTTGCGTCAACGCTGTTTACTTGAAAGCTGAATGCTGACTTCACCACCAGACGGTAATACGGTAACCATCACATCGGAATTACCGGGTGAATTGTACTTGCCTGGAATGAGGCTTTTGGCTGGAGTCACTGTTCCTCGCTTCTCATCTTCTACTTCAAAGCCATCTGTTGCCCGGACTGTCGCAATGTAGTCACCTGGCTCAACAACCATTTCAAACGTGCCTGTGCCACGGTCAAAACGAGCAGCGCCACCTTTGTCACCAGTCTTCGCTGACAGATTGACGAATGACTCGCCTTCACCTTCACAGATTAATGGCGAACCATCGAGCATCACAGTCCCAGTAATCTTAACCTTCCCACCAGGAAGTTTTGGGCCACAGCCGACAGTAGCCAGTAGGCTTACGCCTAAGCCAAGAACAACAAACGGGAAAAATATCTGGAATGGCCGTCTAACAAGACACGGCAAAAGCATACGGAACATGTGAAACCCCTTAGTTAAATAGCAAAAAATAGCGAGATCACCCGCACTCGAGACGTGTATTGATAAAAAAGGCCCGCCCTTGAAGACTCACATATTCAAGGACGGGCAGAGTTCTTCTATCGACTAAGGAAGCTTTCCTTTCGGATCTCCGTCCATACGACATCCGAGGTGATTGTACGCTTCGAAATCAATAGTGTCCGATAAGAAATGAACAGCGGCGTCTGCTGTCGAAGTTGCAAAGACACCCCCCGCATGGTAACTGCTCGCACCACTGTTTGTA
>CAJXFK010000025.1 GCA_913052575.1 uncultured Planctomycetaceae bacterium | reverse complement strand
GCACGACTATCTCTTCACCACATGAGTCACAGATATAGTACGCCTCTACCTCTGCGGGTTGCATGTCATGCCGATTGGCACTCAATCGTAATCGGCTCATCTGCAAATACTCGTCTCTCTTGTGTTTCATATTTCTATTCCTCAAGAAGACTTTCTAAACCGTCGGAAACATTAACCAGACACTCGAAATAATACTCATTGCCGCTCAGAAGCGTAGGCTCTCCAACAAAAATAATGGAATGGAGGCAGAAGGGAGAACAACAAACGACCCACATGAATATTTGCCAAATAAGATCAGCCTTTGAATCTAGCTCTTTGGCTCCACAAAGAACATCACCAGTTCTACTGAACCAAAAGGTAACGTGTCTGTTCAGGCGGAGGTCGGCCAAAAGAAATACGTTTGGACACTCCATCGAGAGACACTTATGCTGCTACCCTTTCAAAAACAGTTTCAAAGAGCAGGTCATTACGCTTGAAAAACCTGATCATGTTTTGAAGGTTTTTCCAGAGTTCTTTCTACCGTGACTACGGCCTGCACACTCTGGTTGAAACACCATCCTGAGCAACGAGAGAGCGGGCGACCGGATTCGAACCGGCGACAACCAGCTTGGGAAGCTAGTGCTCTACCAACTGAGCTACGCCCGCAACTGAATAAGACATTACTGGAAATTGCAGAGAATCCAAACCATACAATAAAGTAATAAAGAATTCATAGGTACACTGGGTTTGGAAAGAGCCCGCTAAGAGCATCACACACGAGGCTTTTCTGAGCCATTTTTAAGCATTTGTAATTTAACGAGGACTCCGCAATGGCAGACCGACCAGAACATGCAGAGAACAAGAACATTGATATGCCTCCACATGAAAATCATGAGGGCGTCACTCACCAGAGTATCAATCGGGCTGAAACAGTTATAAAACAGCCTAAAAAACATCGCTATAAAATCTTTACTCGCCTGATCCTCACATGCATTCTGATTGCTCTTCCGGTGATCGCCTTTGTGCCACAATGGCTCATTTCTGCAAACGGAGTTCGTCAACTTATTATTCGTTCAGTGCCTCATCTGCAAGGAGATGTTCTTGTCGGCAAGGCGTCAATCGGTTGGTTCAAACCACTCAGAATACAGGACGTTGAATTTCGTTCTACTAAGAGTGACCCAACACCCATACGAGTCGGCAGTATCGAAGGGAGAATTGGTTTACTTGAAATTATCAAAAACGGTGGTCGACTTGGAACTATCACTGTAAAGGATACCAAAATTCATCTTGCCTACGACGATGACCATGTTTCAAATCTACAAAAAACTTTTGGCACAGAGCTACAGAAAACACAACCATCAAAACAATCGAATCCTTTAAAAACAGTTTCCCAGGAAGTACATGGCCCAGCCGATGAGCGTGTTCGCATAGCAATGGAGGATGTCCATCTAAGAATTGACGGACCGTGGGCAAGTCAGCCCTGGGAGAGTGAGTCAATTGATATTGAAGTTATTCTCAATCAGTACACCAACGGTATCAAAGAGTGGACACTCACGCCGGTCGCCCTCCTTGACCATGCTCGCCTCAATCCTTCTGTTGCTGCAGGCTTACTTTCTTACGCAGCACCTATTCTCGCAAATACTACTCGAGCTCGTGGAGAATTCTCTCTCGTTATCGACGAAGCACGGTGGATCGCGGGACAAGGAAGAATGGCAACTATCGATGGCAGCCTAACACTTCATGAAGTTGAAGTTGGGCCAGGTCCCATGGTTACAAAAATCGTAGCGTCGTTGCCTGGAGAACTCCCAACACCACCTACAATACGCATAGCTGAGTCCTCAAAAGTACATTTCCGCAAATCGAACCGTCGCATTTGGCACGAAGGTCTTTCGTTTGGAATCCCTCTGAAGTCATCGGGGCAACGGCTTGATATTACATCTGAGGGCTTTGTTGGTATCGATGATCGATCAATCGACCTAACCCTTTCCTTACCAATTCCTAAATCTCTACCCACAGACAGGCCACTTTTTGCCGCGCTCGCCGGCAAAACTCTGAAAGCTTCCGTAGAGGGAAGTCTGGATAAACCCACGTTACAGCTAGATAGTTCATTGAAAGAAACCGTAGCGAACGTTGCCGCTGATTTTCTAAGAGAATTACGAAATAAAAAATCAAAAACGCAACCCGACGGTGCGACAGACGAAACTCGCACTACTGGTGATCAGCCACCCTCTACAAAGATTGACCCAGAAAACATGGACGACTTGACGAATCGAAACGCGTCAGAAGAAAAAACTGGAACTGCAAAAAAACTTGACCAACTCAAGGATCTTTTACCTGCTGAAATTTCAGATGACCCCACAACTGATACCGTTATTGATGCTGTAGGTGGCTTACTCGATGAGGTTGCCAGAAGACGCGCAGAACGGGAAAAGGCAAAGAACAACCTACCGTCCAGCAGCAACGAACAAGATCGTCCAGCTCGGCGATTTCTAAAAAAACTTTTAGATAATAGTGGTACAGAAGACAGCGGCGATCAGATATCTGAAAATACTGATTAGCTTCTGTCTTTGGCACACAGCGCACAAAAAACCGGATCCTGCATCATGCAAGACCCGGTAATATTGGTGAATCTCAGGACAGATTCATGCAGTTTTTACAAAACCGATATCAGGTTTTAGCTGGAGCTGCAGGGGCTTCAGGAGCTGCTTTTGTAGGAGCTGCTTCTTCAGTAATGACCGCACCACCGCCACAGTTACCGTCTGCACATCCGCTTGTGCAATCAGAACATCCGCTTGTGTAATCAGAGCAACCACTTGTGCAACTTGAGCACTCGTTTGATTCACAGGAATTGGCCTGCTCACCGTGGCAACGATTTTGACGACGATTGCGAAGACCATGACTACGACCATGACAACGACGACCGTGGCACCCATGACGGAAACCGGCAACGGCACTAGTGTCGACGCTGATCAGAGCAAAGGCGATTAAGGCGATAAACGCCGCGAATGAAATTCCCAGAAAACGCTTCATTTCTTTCTCCGAAACAAGTTAATTGGTGCCGAATTGCACCGTATTTGCCGTCAACACACAGATCCGATCCGGGACGGCCACCGGAACAGAGAAACCTAGGCAAAATTCATTTATTGGAGGCCCGTTGGAACGACCCACGCTACCCATCTGCACATGTTGCAGGTAAGGCGAACCCTTCAATTTTGAATTTGAGCAAAGGCTAGCAGTCAAAATAAGCATGTCAAGCAATATAGGCTATATGGGGTGTTTTTGAGGCCTGCTGGTCGATATTGCTGGCCGTGACTCAATCCCAAACATTTTGTGTTTTAAGCTTAAATAGCCAAATAATCTGGACACTGAGTGCCTTTTATTACTCACAACCATGGAGTCCGTAAACGAGTGACTTGGCTTTCGTACGGAATATTCACTGATTTCGTCGCTGCGATTGTAATGGTCTTAAATTACAGCGGTCTGAAGGCAACAGAACGTCAACGGAATCGATTGCTACTCAACAACCGTTCCGGAATCACCCGAAGCAGTGCGGGCAGTTGGTGACTGTTGTCCTGGCTCCTGCATGGCCAACTTGGCCCGCCGCGTAATCTCCTCAGCGACTAGCTGCTGTTTGGCAAGCATGTCTTCGGGGTCCTCAAAATCCAACAACAATGGCGGCATGTCGGGAAATATTCTCATGGCCATACCAACCACCCGCCATCCCTCAGGATCTAGGCGGCAGACCCAGATCACATCGTCTGTAGTCGTGAATCCCTCAGCATCGGTATCCGTCCAACTGGTAGCTACGTGAACGATATCATCTGTCCCTCCGACAGCTTCACATTCACCCACGCGATAGGTGGCCGTATCTTTTACAGGAGGTGCGACGGAGAGCCCCAGTTCTTGTGTCTTGGCCCGAGCTACATCCGTAAGCATACCGAGCGCAGACTGCTCATCTCCTCGTTTTATGGCCTCAAGGAAAGTTGTCACAGTAACTTTTGCGGGTTCGATATTTGCAATAACCGAGGGCTCTGCACCTCCAGCCGAGCAGCCTGACTGGCTGGTCAGAGCAAGCATGCAACATCCAGCAATGAACGAAAGGAGCCAGAGCGACAATGCTTTCCTGAGACGCTGCCGATACATGCCTCGCACACCACCGGTTGGTGACGACGAATTAGGAGCAACCATTAAAGAGCCTTTCTTCGAAAACATGCCTCAGCTTGCTACCGGAGGGTGGGTTATCCACGCAGGCGACAGTGACAGTTTTTCTAGTAATATCAAATTGTTATGACAGATCATGATGCCCGAGAGACAATGCGGTCAAGGCGAGAAATAGGATTTCGATCACCAGCCCACAGCAGGTGCAACCTCCCCAGTCTTCGTATGTCCCGCAAATCTACAACTTGTGAAGGGATAAACTATGATGCAGGAGTTGATTTTTCGCACTGAGGTTTTGTAATGGCTGTTTCGTCATATTTGGCCTGGCTCGCTGGGATCTTTCAAATCAAACAACTTCTTCGGTTTCTGGGTGTGCTTGGCTGTGCTTTAACATCTTCGATCGTATTTGCAGGTCCTGCCAAGCGTCAACCTGCACCACGACCTGAGGATTTCCCTCGTACTGAAATCATTGAGCACGACGCCTTTCGCCTCCTCAATGGCCCTAGACCAAAATTTTCCGTGGCCCCTCAATCAAAAAACCCAGCAGAACAAAAAAAAACAAAACGCAGAACGACTTGGTCGCAACTTATTTCAGGATCAACACTCGGCGATGAAATCAAGGATGCAATGCCAAGACTACAAAAAATAGTGGCTACAAAAACATTTTTTGACAGTCATATCGACGATGCTATTGATGAATTTCGAATGCTCTCTATTTATTTTGAAATCATTGCTGAATTTGATAGGGCAGGAGAAGTTCGTTCGAGCTGGGAAAAAAATGCGGTCGGCTATCGTGAACGTTTTCAGCAATCAGCAAACGAATGCGAAAGGGCCGGAGGAAATCCATACGTCACTGTAAGCACGACCGCTGAAGATCTTGAAAATCTGATTCAAGGAGAACCCACTAATTTCAGCAACCATGAAGAAAAAGATTTTCAGTGGAGCCAACTATGCGACAGATCTTTACTTATGCGTCGCCTTAAAATTGCCAATAAGGCTCTCATATCGGGCACAGCATCTGAGACAACTTTTTCAAAATCAACCGATCAATTATTTCATGCAGCTGAAATAATTGCCTGTTTTGGTGAACTTTTGACACGGCCCGAATTTGTTGACTGGGATGATGCTGATTACAAGGGCCTCTCATGCAACATGAAAGACATGGCGTTGAAAGCGAAGGCTGCTGTTGTCGAGGGCGATTATGACCTCGCTAGGAAGTCAGCAAAGTCTGTAAGCCAAGCCTGCTCAGCATGCCATGCAGACTTCCGATAACATCAGGAATCAAAAACACGTTCTTCCAGTCCTAGCAAACAGCTATGTCCTCAACTCTGCTAGGGGCTGCAGGTCGATAAGTTCAGCCAAACCGGCTTCAGCAATCTCACGACCGGTTACATAACGATGCTGGCGACACCATTCCCGAATGAGATTGGCAACACGGGCATCTTGTTCAGCTCCAAAAAGATTAATTAATAGATTATCCATCTCAATTTCAAGGCTCGCAAAATGACGTGACCATTCAGCTGCCTCAGAAATACCGACCTGTTCTTCGCTCTGCCACTTCATTGGATGAAAAAGCAACACACTTGAGGCTGTAACAAGCCGGCGATGACATGCTGCGAATGGCCATACGGCTGCCGAAGAGCATTCTCCCGTGACAACTCCTGTTGCCTGCAAGCCACGTAAACGCATGATGGTAACCAAAGAATTTGCGGTGTAGGGGTTACCACCTGGTGAGTCAAAATAAATCGTGCAATCACTACCGGTTTCGATTGCAAGCAACTTATCAACAATATCAACTGCGTGATCGGTTAGATCACCAACTACAGCAACTTCAATTCTCCCACTCTGATCGGTGTTTACCTCCGATGATGGAACAGCATTATCTTTGTTCGGCAAAAGCACCACGGGTCTCGTTCTCCAAAAAGTATTCCGGCGTTGTTACAAACACACGCTTTTTTCCAGCTTGTGCGTTATGATAACGGAATCTGAAAATCAGCTATCGTTTTAAACCGCTACTCGATACAAAACTTACTTATTCCATGGGTATCATCTGCCTTTGCCCAAATGGGCATCGCACAAAGCTAAAGGACCGTTTCGCCGGTCTACGCGTGCGCTGTCCAAAATGTGGTGACAAGTTTCAAGTACCTAAGAAAAATCTGCTGCATGGTAGTAAAACTAACTTGCAAGCCCCCATGCCTGCTACCCAACAGACTGATTTCGAATCTCCATTTAATGATGATCACGCTCTCTCCAACAATGAACGAGTTCATTCAGTATCCAGTGCACCGACGAACCTCCACCCAGCTATGACGCCGCCTATCCTTGAAGAAGATAAGCGTCAACTATGGCGTATTGCATCTTCCGGCGGTGTACCAAGCGGTGCAATGACGGGCCCTGATTTGCTTGCTTTGCTATCATCATCAGAAATCAGTCCAAAGGATTATGTATGGCGAACTGATTGGGTGGAATGGAAACTAGTCATCACTGTTTTTCCAGAGTTTTTTACAAACTCGTAAGGTTTTCCAGAAAATTGTGGCTACTGACGAGCACGTAGAGGACAAATCATGCCGTCATTCAGAGAGATTTTTCATTATTTTGATAACATATGAATACGGATTTCAACGAACTCTTAAATGACCACTACTAGTCTGGGTGTTTTTATGAATTTGCAATTTGAGCGTAGTGTGTATCGGTGTCTCTCTCGAATACACTCAGGGCTCGTTATTTTATTTTTTATGATGCTTTCAATCAGTTCAATACATGGTGCTTTTGCTGATACTCGTTCCGAGTTCACAGTCGCCAACGGCGAACTCTCCCTTGGAGCACCTGACGGATGGAAGCGAGTCCAGCCCCGATCACGGATTGTTGAAACTGAGTTCTCAATAGAACCAACAAAGCCAGGGGACCAGCCAGGCCGTATGACTTCGATGGGGGCTGGTGGGAGTGTTGAAGCAAACATAGCCAGATGGTATGGACAATTCAGCCAACCAGATGGTTCTGCTACGAAAGACAAGGCGGCTTTAAAAACACTCCGTATAGCCGGGTGCAAAGTTACTCTCATCGACATATCTGGAACTTTTAAAGATATGCCAGGAGGTCCGTTTGCTGGTGGGCAGTCGATTGACAGGCCCGACTACCGCATGATGGCCGCAATTATTGAAACCACAAACAACGGAAACTATTTTATAAAATTTTATGGACCTGCAGAAACTGTAGAAGCATCTTCCAAGGGTTTTCAAAAAATGATCGAAGGCATGGTCTCGACGAAATAATTTCTCATACATTCAAATTTTTAAGTCACATTTTCAAACAGCTCAAAGGTCGTAATGAAAATCCAGGAATTCTTGGAACACCATGGGATTGCCGGCAATCCCTTTGCCGAAGAAGACGCTCAAAACGACACCGTTTTTAAACGCACTTGCCTGGAATCTACTTTTCATCCCGGCTGGGACAAAATCTATGGATCGCCTGAAGACCCCAGCACTTCTATCGTGTTTGGTGAAAAGGGTGCTGGGAAAACTGCTTTAAAACTGCAAATGGTTCGTCAATTTGAACTCCATAATGAAACGAGCAGAGGGCCCGAGGGAAACAAAAAGCCCTCTTTTGTTGTTATTTATGATGACTTCAACCCTTTCCTTGATCGATTTGTGAGTCGTATCGGAAGAAACCGACCGCTTGGCAAATCACTCGACCACTGGAAACTTTGGGATCACATGGATGCGATCCTATCTTTAGCAGTCACACAACTTGTATCTGCAATTATTCACCGTTCGAAAGCAGAACCAGTAGGAGATGGCAAAAGTCATTCCTGGAGTGTGCCGCACGCTCGGGACATCGCTTTACTCGCCGCACTTTATGATCAGTCAACTGCTGAAACCTTTCCTTCTCGCTGGAGAAAACTTCGTTGGCGTGTAGGTTATGGCTCGGTTCTTGGGCGTTGGCCGACGTTTCTGGGACTTGTTTCTACTATTCTTTTTATTGCAGCTGTTGCCACAAGTTTTACTCGAGACAATATAAACTGGCTTACATTGTGGTGGCCGTGGATTATTCTAGCCGGTACATGGACGCCCTGGTTGTACCGCAGGTGTCACTGCCTATGGAAAGCCTTTCGTATCGTTCGGGGTATGCGGACAGGCAATCGCACTGTTGGCCAACTAGCCAAGGCACTTGCAAAAATGCCAGAGGTCGACCTTGCCGGACAGCCTCTTCCCCTCATCGCACGTAGCGACGACCGCTACGAGTTGCTTGATAAATTCCAAGGGATACTCAAGGCTGTCGGCTATGGGGGCATGATTGTAATTATTGATAGACTCGATGAACCACATGTGATTAATGGTTCCGCCGAACGCATGAAGCAGATTATCTGGCCAATTTTTGATAACAAGTTTCTGAAATCGCCAGGGCTTGGTTTCAAGATGTTACTCCCTAATGAATTGTACCGCTTCATTGAACGCGAAGATGAGTCATTTAATCAGCGAGCACGGCTCGACAAGCAGAATCTCATTCCATCTTTAGAATGGTCAGGAGAAACTCTGTACGATATCGCTTCAACGAGGCTTAAAGCAGCGAGTATTAAAGAGCCTCCGGCCACTCTCTCTGAACTTTTTGAGCCATCCGTGAATGAGTCTCGACTAATTGACGGGCTACGCAGCGTTCGCGTGCCTCGACAACTTTTTAAGTTCCTGTATCGGCTTTTAGTTGCACATTGCCATGCACACACTGCCGAAAACCCGAACTATAAAATTCCACTAGAACGATTCGATACAGAATTAGCAGTTTTCCGTAGGGATCAGGATGCTTTCGATCGTGGGCTAGCACCGCGATAACTCTCTAAAGCAGTATGAGGTGCGGTGTGGAAACGGTCCATACCATTGTTGTTGGCCGCGATGCGATGGCGTGTCGTTTTGAAATCGTCTTCAATCTTATTGATAACGACATCGCCACCACTATTGGTGCAGCAGCGCTTGATATCATCGAACATGCGGAAGAGCAAATCTCGGTGTATCGACCATCGAGTGAGATTTCAGCAATCAATGCTACGTCGGCACAAATCTGGATTGACTTATCACCTGACTTGTTCCAATTACTTTTACTTGCCAAAAAGATTCACACTCAAACAAATAAAGCTTTTGATATCACCGCAGGCCCTCTCATCAAAGCATGGGGATTTCTTCAAAGGAAAGGGAAAACACCTACACCAGAGAAGCTTACAAAAGCATTTGCCTGTTGTGGGATGGACAACGTTGAATTCCATGAACGTGAGTGCAAAATTCGCTTTCGAATACCTGACGTTGAGATAAATCTTGGAGCTATTGGCAAGGGTTGGGCAATTGACAAAGCAGTAGAACTCATTGAATTGGAGGGTGTGGAAAATTTTCTCATTCATGGTGGGCACAGTAGTGTTCGCAGCTGCGGGGAACGTGGCCTGACGGAGCAGAACACTCCGTCCAAGGGATGGCCTGTAGGGCTTCGGCATCCACTCCTTCGCGAGAAAAGAATCGGCACAATAACGCTTAAAAACAAAGCTCTAGGTACCAGCGGGTCCGGAACACAATTTTTTATCGAAAAAGGGCAAAAAATTGGACACATACTCGACCCGCGTTCGGGTCAGCCAGCAAATAGTGTTCTTTCTGCCACGATTCTTGCTGATACGGCCGCTGAGGCTGACGCACTGGCTACAGCGGCGTATATCTTGGGTCCAAGGCATATTGACCAATTTGCACCCGATGGAAGCGATGTAGCTGCGATATTAGTTGTCCAGGAGGATCGCACCGGTCGACTGACCGTGATTTTAGCCAATCTCGATAATGATCTATTTGTACCGGATCTAACAACTCCCAGACTCCTGGTCATCGATGCGAAAGACTATTCCGATAGTTCTTAAGAAATCTAAATTTTACACATTTGTGAAAATTTCAGACTACACTAGAAACAGTTTTCTATTGCTGCACAAAGTTTGTTCGGAAATGGAATTTAATAAAATGGCGTTCAAATATTACATAAGCTTTTCGACAGGGATGAATTCCTTTTTGGAAAAACTGTATTTTCACTTGAATGCCATTTCGGTACTGAACCCCTCACCCGTGCATTACCACTAGACATGATCGAATGGTTAGAGCAGGGTTCGTATCTTGGAATCATGCTTTTTTTGACACTCACTGGCTTGGGGCTACCAATCCCCGAGGAAGTTCCGATTGTAGCCGCTGGGGTTGCAAGTCGGGCTGGAGCCTTAGATTGGTGGTGGGCCTTACCCGCTTGTTTCATTGGAGCGTTGGTTGGCGACAGTTTAATGTACGCCATCGGGCGTTTCTTTGGTGCTCGATTTCTGAGAGAACATCGCTTGCTGAGTGGATTCCTCACAGAAGAGCGAGAAAAAAAAATTGAGCTTTTGATACAACAGCACGGAATAAAAGCGTTTTTTGCAGCTCGCTTCCTTGTGGGTTTGCGGAGTCCGTTTTATCTAACCGCTGGCATCCTTCGAGTAAAATACAGGTGGTTTCTTCTTGCTGACTCTATCTGTGCTTCTGTTGTCATCAGTGCTTTTTTTGGTCTTGCGTATGCGTTTGGGGATCGTATCACTGGACTCATTCAGTCTGCAGAAAAAGGGTTCACACTCGTTTTACTCATTGGGGGATGTATAGCCTTTGCTGTCGCTACGTTCCTCTGGTTTCGTAAACGTAGAATGCAAATATTAGACAAAGATCCTGATAGCCTTCTTGAAAACCGTGAACTCATCTTTGGTCCAGCAGGTGATCGTCTTGTTGACGCCGGCATCACAGGAAGTCACCAACACTCCGTACCCATACCAAAGAACCAACCGTCCGACGACTCCAAACAAAACACGAAGTCTACGGCTAAGGCCACGTCCGACGGCGATTGACATTCAACGTCATTTCCGAACTGCTCTTTGACACGGTCGTAACGATTAGATCGAATCAGTGGCCCGCCATCGAAATATATATTGGTTATATGGCTCAAGTTGACTTTTCTGGTGCTGTTCTATGGCCTAGGAATAAAAGGAGTTTTATTTTCGACCACTCGTTTTTGATACACATCCCTGTCTGATTGCTCGGGTGCGTTATGAAGACATCAGGACATCTCGATGCCAGCATTTCAGAATCAGATACCTGTTCAGCCTCAGAGGAACTCAAGTAAACAATCCTCAAACCGAATTTTAGTTGTCGAAGATGATCGCAGAATGGCATCTAGTATTGCTCAGTTCCTCTGCTCTTCAGGCTGGCATGCAACAGCAGCGGATGGTGTCACGGATGCTATTAAGAAGCTTGGTCGTCATCAGTATGACTTCTGCATTCTAGATGGTGAACTTCCTAATAATGGGAGCGTTCGACTTTCCACGCTACTTCGCTCCATGTGGGAAGAAGCACGCCTGATTGTTTTTGGAACAACACGTAATCAAGAAAAACTTCAGTTGCTTAATGCTGACGGATTTCTTTACGCGCCAATCAATGACATTGATTTAATAACCATTCTTGACACACTGCGAGAGCAAAAAAACAACCAGATTAAACATCGATCAACAAAACCGTGCTCTGCATCTAAGCCCCCAGAGTTTTTTGGAAATAGTCCGGTGATGCGCGAAGTATCACGAGTCATTGAGCGAATTGCCCCTACAACTGCAACCGTTTTAATTAACGGAGAGAGCGGTACCGGAAAATCTTTATTAGCACGAGAAATTCACCGACAAAGTGATCGTGCAAAGAACTCACTTGTTGAAGTTGCCTGCGGAAGCCTGACAGAATCACTTTTGGAAAGTGAGCTTTTTGGGCACAGTGCTGGCGCATTCACCGGTGCTACGGCATCACGTGATGGAATGTTCACACGGGCTGATAGAGGCACAATATTTCTTGATGAAATAGCAACTGCGACTTCCGCAATGCAGGTAAAGCTACTCAGGGTTTTACAAGACTTTAGTTTTGAACCCGTTGGTGGAAGTGAAACAAAGCAAGTTGACGCCCGAGTCATTCTTGCAACTCATGAAAACCTGGAAGAGCTGGTATGTTCTGGAAAATTCCGAGAGGACCTCTTCTGGAGAATAAATGTCATTACGATTCAACTCCCTCCTCTTCGCGAGAGACGAGAAGACATACGGCCGCTCGCTGAACAATTTCTCAACAAAGTGATGATCAAAACCAGAAGGAACATTGACGGATTTACCGATGCAGCTGTCGACTGCCTCGAAGCACATCATTGGCCAGGAAATGTGCGCGAGTTAGTACATGCAGTCGAATGGGCCGCTTTTCTTGGTTCTGGCCATCGCTTAGACGTAACGGACTTTCCGCCTGCCGTCATTGAGGGGGCACGTCGACGAGAAGTGACAAACTCCAAGGACGGATCAAAGAATGCCATTGATGAATCCTTAAAAGCACAGCTTGCTGTGCCCGAGAGACGCCTCATTCTCAACGCATTACGTCAGCATAACTGGCGTAGAGATGCAGCGGCTAAAGCACTTGGCATCAATCGAGCAACGCTGTACAAAAAAGCCAAGCGGCTTGGTGTCGATCTTGCCCAGGTTGGCCGAACTGGCAGCCAAATCAGTTAGCAGACTGTACCGCAACATTCATTGGATCAGAATTTATCTAAACAAGTCCTGGGTCAACAAAGATATTCTTATCAGATTCCTGACCGCTTCCACTGGACGCAAACCCAACGCCGTTATTCGCGGCTTGACGTGCAGCCCACCCCGCAGCAATATCTGCGAATGCTTGTGCCCGTGATGCCGCAGAATCCCGTGCATTCGATAGCACTTTACTTTCTTCTTCTGAAAGAACACCCGAGGCATCAATTACATCAGTTCTTCGAAAGTTTCCTCCGTGGCGCAAAAGCATCTGCGTTGGTGGTGATGCAGATTCAGAAGAAGGGCCTTGGTTCCCACCAGTTACTCCAGCAATCATTGCAGCATCAAGCATCGATATGGCTCCGTTTCCAGTGACGTCTGCCACCAAAGAAGGATTCACCAAAGGATAATTCACAAGCCCACTGTCTAGCCGCATTGCAAGTCGGGCTGCGAGGGTTGAGTCGGAGGCACTATAACCCCCGTCACCATTGGTATCACCCAAAGAAGCGACAAGTTGAACCGCGTTGCCTCCACCAGCACTATAAGAACCGTTACTTACAACCGACTCTAAACTAAGAATCGCTGATGACCCATTGGCCGCTGTTGTGGAAACTTGCGATTGCACATTTGCAATAACGAGACGACCCGCTGGAGCGCCTTCACCTTCTGGGAATGATCCTGAGGCATCGAATGTGATCGCAATACGTCCTGGCTCTAGGATTTCTGTTGTGAACGTCACAAAGTCTGGCAGGTCACTCGCTGGCACAATATCCTCAACGGTCAACAAATTCGAATCGTACGAAAAAACGGCGTAAAGAGAACGCACAGTACCATCAGACTCTAAAACAAGAGGGATGCCTGCGTCGCTTTCACTTGGCACATTTACGTCCTGGCCCGCACCTCGGGCAAAACTTGAAACTGCTAATCGAACTGCGGGTATTTCCGTAATGGTAAAGCTTCCATTGTAGTTATCGCCAACTTCCTCATCAGAATTTCCATCAAGCCACTCTCCGTTTACTGTCCGAAAAGCATTAGCACCACTACGAGCAACCACAGAGTACGTATCAACTGGAAGCGGAGCGTTTGCAACAAACTGGAGACTGCGTCCATCTGCAGCAACGACCACCGAGCCATTAATGTTTCCTGTAGCTGCCCCACGTATCGTTAAATCTGCATCACCGTAAATGTTCATCGCATCATATAGATTCACTCCATCTTTATTTACTTGCTGACTAAAGGACATTTGGAAGCCGTCGATGAAACTTTCCAGTGCCGTGACATAAAGTGTCTCAACCTCATTGAGAACTTGAATATCGGTGACTAAATCAAAAAACTCACCGTCACCATCAATCACTCGAACACGAATGCTTCGAGTCGCACCTTCCTCAAAATCAAAGGTTGTCGTCGTAATTAACTGATTACCGTCGATAGAAAACGATGCGTTGTCGATGTCACCCTCTCCAGCCACAAGATCAAAGATGAATGTATCTCCATAATCAGGATCAATAGCATCCAATGTTCCAACAATCGTTCCGGAAGGGCTGTTCTCCACCACATTGCTCGAAGTGAGACGAATACCCGTTGGTGCCCTATTACCAACTGCCACCACATGAATACCATCGTCATCGAAAGTAGAGATCATGCCCTCATTAAGACTAGCCCCTCTTACGTCAAGCACATGCGTCTGATCTTTTTCCGCAGTCGTTGGCACTGTGGCAAGTAGACGGGCTACTTCGTAACTTCCTTCTTCAAGTGGCTGAGGTGAGAAGAAGCCAATAACTGCTCTCCCTGGCTCAAGAACGTTAATCAATGACAAAGCACCAGCGGGCATACCATCGGCTAACTCGATGCCAGAAATATCGAGCAGATTCGGATTATAAAATAGTTCCATGTCAAGCGACATGACTCCTGCCGATGCCGTGACAATAATTGGGATACCGCCAGCAGATGAAGCTGGGACATTCACTTCCTGCCCTGCAGTCTCAAAAAATCCAGGGACACCTACAATCGCTGTCCCGATTGGTAGGGGCTGAATCGTGAATGTCGACACGTAGTCATCACCGACTAATCCGTCGCTGTTACCGTCGAGCAAACGACCATCAGCTGCCACAACGCCACCCACACCACTTCGGATGACAAGTGTGTAATCACCAGCAGACAAAATGCCATTGTTTACGACCAACCGGAAGCCATCTTGGGATTCATTAATGGCAATGGCTGAATCAATGAGATTTCCAGCAGTGTCCCTCAAGCTCACATCAAGCATTTCGGGGGCTGCTGCTCGATTATGGAGATCAAGATTCGACACATCGAGTTGCCCAGTAAATCTGATTTGAAAACCATCTAAGCCGGGGCTAACTTGCTCAACAAGTAGTCCTTCTGGAACATCCGTAATTGTGATCGTGAAGACTTGATCTACAGAGTCACCTGCCGCGTCGGTAGCACGTACTCGAATCGAGTGCGTGTCGGTCGTTTCAAAGTCAAATTGCCCTGCCGTCACAAGGCTCGTGCCATCAATTGCAAAAAGCGTATTACTATCACTGCCCTCACCAGCTACCAGCGACAAGGTGTGAGTGTCTTCGATGTCCTCATCAAGGACACCGAACTCTCCAACAAAGGATCCCGGGAGTGCTGTCTCAGATATTACAGTTTCAGATAACTGGATGACCGCCGGGGCATCATTGGCATTCACAACGGAAATAACAAATGTTTTTTCAAACGAATCCTCACCAGAGACCGCTCGAACTTTTATTGTGTATGAACTGTTGCTTTCAAAGTCAAACTGAGCACGCGTTTTTAAAACATTGCCCCGGATAGAAAATTTGTCATTATCATTTGATCCGTCTTCAGTAGCTAAGGAATACCTTACGTCTTCACCACCTACTGCTTCGAGAACACCTACGAGCGATCCCACAGGCAAATTCTCAATTATTCGTGAATCGCTGAGGGAAATATCTGTAATTGGATCAGGAGCAACTGCAGCGTCGAGCGTAAGAGCCACTGCAATTGAACCAGTATCGCCATCATAACCATCGACAGCGATTTGGTACGACTGCCCAGCCGTCGCAGCAAGGGTAAGCCGGCTTTGTAACACCCTTCCGTAATCGATATCATCGTTGCTTGCGAGCCGTGTTAAATCATCGACCCGCGAACCTTCATAGACGGCGAGCACTGTATCGAAGCCACTCCCAACCGTATTGATTTCAACATTTCCTGAAGCCGGCGCTGTCCAAGTCCACCAAACACTTTTACCGCCACCAACCCCATGATGCGTCGGCTCACCCAACTCTTCTGTCGCATCAAGGTTCGTCCCTGATGCAGTTGATTCGTAGCCGACAAGAGGGGTTCGGTCTACAAAAGCATCGTTCGGCGATCGACTTGGTGAATAGAAACCACTGTCCGAATTACTCAGTGAACTGGTGCCTAAATCGTTTGTTGCAGATACCCAATAGTAGTATGTTTCATCCACGTCCGCTGCTGTATCTTGATAGCTCGTTGTTGAGAGATCATCTGCAATGATTGTTGCTGTCGACGCATCATCTGTTCCATTTCTCCACAATGTGTAGCTCTCAGCAAAGAGTGACGAACCCCACGCTATTCTCACTGAACCAAGCGTGCTTCCATCACTGGCATTCAGTCCGGATGGTGGTAGTGGAACTGTCGGATCACTTGCGAGACTTTCAACTAGGCGACCTACGTTGAGCCTGCCCCCTGTGACCATTTTTCCTGCTAAATCTCCAACCGCGTCGACTGTGCCAAGGAGCCCAGACCGCAATTGAGACACCGTTAATGTAGGATCTACGGCAAGAGCGAGTGCTGCTGCTCCGGCCACATGAGGAGTCGCCATACTCGTACCACTAAATGAGGCGTAGCTATTTCCTGGAACCGTGCTCACAATACCAACGCCAGGGGCTGCAAGATCAACACTTGTTGCGCCATAGTTACTAAAATTTGCAAGCGCATCATTTCGATCCGTCGCTGCGACTGAGATAACGGCTTCGCTTGTGTACGAGGCTGGATACTGCGGATTGTTGTCGATATTCATACCGTCATTACCAGCTGCTGCAATAAAAACAATATCGGCTTCAGCGCCCGATTCTATTGCCTGCCGCATTGCACTACTCGATCCACCACCGCCCCAGCTATTGTTTGTTACCCGCACATTCTGACCGTACTGATTCCTCATCATGGTCGCATAATTAACGGCCTGAATCGCATCTGACGTTGAGCCCGAACCATTGGCATCAAGAAACTTGAGGCCCATAAGAGATACTTCCCAATTAACACCTACTACTCCTACGCCGTTATCGCCAACGCCGCCAATGGTCCCTGCGCAGTGAGTTCCATGACCATTGTCATCAAATGGATCACCATCATCGTTTGCAAAATCATACCCATGGACGTCATCGACAAAACCGTTTGCATCATCATCAATTCCGTTCCCTGCAATCTCACCTGGATTCACCCACATATTTGCTGCAAGGTCAGGGTGGGTGTAATCAATCCCGGTATCAATGACACCAACAATCAGGTCGCGAGAACCTGTGCTCATTTGCCAGGCTTCGGGAGCATCAATGTCGGCATCGATTGTGCCGCCGCTTTGACCCGCGTTGTGAAGACCGTACAGGTCACCATAACGGGGATCATTCGGTGTTGACAGCGTCGAGAAGCTGGAAACAGAAATTGGAAGATCTGGTTCAAAAGATGAAACAAATCCTTGGCTCGCTAAGTATGAGAAAATTTCGGACGAACATGCTGTGGACTCCAAAAGCAGTTGTCCAGGTAGCCCGAGACCACCAAGCACTTGAAGACCTGGTGCAGATGAAAAAAGTCCGACGGCATCCGTTACTCTCGACACGGTCTGTAAGACTGCTGGAGATAGCCGTACGATCCAGCCATTGGGTTCCGAACTTGTTGAACCGCTGTCATCGCTAAAGGCACCAATCCAATCAGTAGCTGGCGAACCGGGGGATGAATCAACCGAGGATGAAGACTCAGCTACTGTTTCGAACCAATCAGCTGAAACCGTGTCGTAACCAAAGGGAGCAACCGTGAGGAGATATCGAGGCTCGAGTTGCTCAACACGAAAATTACCCCCCGCAAACGCAGTGCGTTCGAGTCGATTTTGGTCGCGTCGTCGCCAGAACCGAGTTCTCACCGAATTGCGATTCGGAAAAAAAGTATTCATGTCTCAGAACCTTTCTGATTACCGTGCGTAGAACTAAGAGAATTCACTAAATTGTTGTTTGGTCCCACTTTTCGTTGATGCACTTTCTGTGCCAATCTAGGCATTGCGCCCAAACGCTTTAAGCTGTCAAAGCTATAAAACCAGTTCTTTTCATAGAAAAATGATGGCGACTGCCCTCTCGTCTAGGTTTTACAAGCGCCCACTCTGAGACACTCATCACCCAATTGCAGCAAATTGCTCAAGGGCGTTGCAAAATGCGGCAACAACTCTGTCGTGTCGTATCAAAATGCGACCGCTTCAAAAATTAAGCATAATCGTGCATACTTGGGGGCGTCCGAAAATTTGCGAGTTGTGAGTGTACTCATTTTGAGAATATTCGCTGCGCTTTCCTTCATTTTTGTTAGAGGAGTGCCCCCTCCGTGTTCAGAAACTTAAGCACCATTGGTTTGCCACTTTCAGGAAGACCGAGTGAACTCATAGAACTTGCTTTATCTTTTGGCTTTGACGGCATGGATATCGACATTCTTGATTTCTGCCAGCAGGCTGAGATTTATGGTGTGGACCATGCTCGACGACTAATGGTGAGTGCGCGGCTACAGGCCTCTTCGATCCATCTTCCAATTACACTTGCCGGAGATGATGCGACGTTTGCATCTGAAGTTGAGCAACTTCCAAAATTATTCGAGATGGCCCAGGCAACTGAATGTAGTCGAGCCACAGCAACAATTGTCCCTGGCTCAAACGAACATTCGTTCAAAGATTTATTTGAGCTTCACAGAAGCCGTCTTGACCAGATTGGAAATATGGCGTCAAAGCATGATGTTGCAATCGGTCTTGCCATTGTTCCAGAAGCTGAATGTAGAGCAGATTTTTCAAATCAATTTATCTACAACTACGAAGGTCTACTCGGTCTTATCTCAAGTTCACACGAGTCTATTGGAGCCGTTATTGACAACTGGTCTCTTCACCTTGCTGGAGAATCCACATCAATAATTTCACAATTGCCAGCAAAGCGTATTGTCGAATTACGTGTCTCTGATGCCCCTTCAGACGTATCGCCCAATGAACTCGTTGCAAACCAGAGACTCATGCCTGGTGAAACTGGAGTGATTCATTGTGTTGAACTTCTCCAAACAGCAGAGAAAGCTGGCTTTGAAGGTCCTGTTACACCGTGGGCTACACGGGCAACGCTCAAAGGTATTGGTCGGGAAAGAATTGTGCGTTTAGCAGGTGACCGCCTTGAGACATTCTGGAAAGATGCTGGTCTGCCTATCGAACCCCGTTGGTTTGCTCCAGCGGCTACTGACGAGCAATCTGTCTCTGATACCGAAGTTTTAGGCCTTCCTAACGAAGAATCTGATAAATCTCCGGAGTCAAATCAAGCGGAGACTGCTGACGCTTAATGATCAGTTTCAACACACAAGAGTACCTGTAAGCAAACAAGGCTACGAATCAAGATTCTTTTCACTGGCTTTCATTTCCTTGGTGCAGAGGCTTTCCGCTGAGTCCGCTTGTTTCAGTGTTTTCATGGAATGAGCGTGACGACTTCCCACACAGGTGCTTTCTAAACGGCTGCCCATCACAAAACATGTTTCGAGCAAAAGCGTTCTTGTGCCTTTAGTTAACCCGGCTTGATTCTCAGCTACGCCCGCGGCTATGCGCCCTCACGCACCCAGACAACACGAGGAGAGCCCGCACCGCCCACGGCTGATCCACGAATAAATTCTGAAACATACCGAAGACTTCGGCCAGGACGATCCGGATCCCGGAAACTATCTCCCTTTTGCAAAATTGGAAGCAGATCAGGCATACTGCCAAAAGCACGAGCTCCTGCAGCCTGACACGGGTACCAATAACCGTTGGCTTCTGGACACACAAGATAGAACTCTGGATAGCAGTGCCCCTCAACCCAGACTGTTCTCGCAGGAATACCAGCTGCTCTTGCCATTGCAATAAACAAACAAGTGAGTTCTTCACAATCTCCCCATCCGTCCTTGAGAGCACGAGCAGCTCCCTTTAGCTCACCATTACGGTATTCCACACGCTGCCGTACAACATCATAAATTGACTCGACCTTTTCCCAACCTTCTTTTCCCTGTGTTGTTTCACGCATGAGGCGAACAATTGAAGTGTGACGGCTTTCGATATATGGACTTGGTCGGAGAAACAATCTGACATCACGATCCGACCGAGTCGGTAGCTTTAGGTCGTTGGTTGTATGTGGTAACAATATGGCGGAGCGTTCTAATTCATACGTTACGATTGCGCGTGCCTCCCTCCCAGCAGGCAGATCCGGGATTTCGACAATCATTTGCCGAGCTGCGTTATCCACATCTCGGAAACGTAAATGACGGACATCGGTAGTAGTATCTTCCTGAACGATCCGTACTCGCTGCTCCGGCCAATCCTTTGGCACTGGCAGAGTTG
Source organism: uncultured Planctomycetaceae bacterium (assembly GCA_913052575.1). GTDB lineage: Bacteria > Planctomycetota > Planctomycetia > Pirellulales > UBA1268 > UBA1268. The sequence goes on along the minus strand of CAJXFK010000025.1, from coordinate 6,419 downwards.
CATAGATATCACGACATCGACCACCCTCTGCGACAACGCGAACACCGACTCGATAACGCTGGATTCCTGTAGCACCGAATCGGGGAGCGTGGATGTCCAGGGGCTCTTCCTGAAACTGACCAACGACATCACTGCCAAGCAATAAACTGCCGCAGGCTGCAGAAAGAACCTGTAGAAGTTCCCGGCGACGAAGATCCCCTAGACTTTGTATTTGTGGCAAAAATTGCGGCATATTGGAGCAATCGGCAAGTCTTAGCCTGTCCGACACCAAACTTCCACTGGGGTGCGATTGGGAAGTCTGGGGAATGAGTCTTTACCTATTCGTCGTACGCGATACACATCAATTGTTCAGCATTGCCGAGCCTGCTAGACTCCGTCTCTTAACTCAGGTGGAAATTCCACTGAAAACATCAGTGATCAGAATTCTCAATGAGTTCGTTTATTCAACACATTCCTCTAACCCCGTGAACGTATGGTCAACCGAAATCTTATCCGTGAACTTGATCTGGGAGATGAACTCGAGCAAGAAATTGATCTGGCAATGGGCGGAAGTGACGCCGCCGATTTTGATATTGGCCAAGCTCCATCTCTTGCCATTAACAGTGTTGTTGAAGGAAAGATTTTACGAGTTGATGATGAGTTTGTACTCGTTGACGTTGGATATAAAAGTGAAGGTCATATTCCACGCAATGAATGGGATGAGACCGAAACTGCTCCGGAGGTTGGGGATGTAATCAAAGTTCTTCTAGAAGACATTGAAGAAAATATTGTTGATGAACATCGAGGCCTTATAACTCTTTCAAAACGCAAAGCCCGCCGAATTGAAGATTGGCTTCGCGTTATGTCAAGTGTCCATGAGGATGACGTTGTCACCGGCTTTGTACTCAGGAAGATTAAAGGTGGCCTCCTTGTCGACATAGCTGGAGTTAACGTCTTTCTGCCAGCAAGCCAAGTTGATATCAGGCGACCTGCTGACATTGGTGACTATTGCAACCGTGCGATCCAGTGCCTTGTTTTAAAAATTGATGAGGCTCGTCGAAACATTGTTGTTTCTCGTAGAGCACTGATCGAACAAGAACGATCTGAGCGCAAGAAACAACTCATGGAGACTCTTGAAATTGGTCAAGTCCGCCGAGGTATCGTAAAGAATATTGCTGACTTCGGTGCTTTTGTTGATCTCGGTGGCATTGATGGACTGCTGCACATTACAGACATGAGCTGGGGACGAATTGGGCACCCCAGCGAAATGGTCTCGATTGACCAAGAAATAGAAGTGCAGGTACTTCACATTGACCGTGATCGTGAAAAAATTGCGCTTGGAATGAAGCAACGCACGCCGAGCCCGTGGGCGAAAGTGGCAGAGAAGTATCCTGTTGAAACGATCTGCAAGGGTGCTGTTGTCAATGTAATGAGTTACGGGGCCTTTGTGAAACTTGAAGATGGTGTCGAGGGTCTTGTTCACATTAGTGAAATGAGTTGGACAAAACGAGTCAGCCATCCAAGTGAACTTGTTTCACCTGGTGATGAAGTCGAGGTTGTTGTGCTTGCTATCAACGAGGACAAGCAAGAGATTTCACTCGGTATGAAGCAGACACAACAAAACCCATGGGAAAAAGTGGCCGCAGATTACCCACCAGGAGCCATTGTAAAGGGCGTTGTTCGGAATCTGACAAATTATGGAGCCTTTATCGAAATTGATGAAGGAATCGACGGCCTTCTGCATGTCACGGACATGTCGTGGACACGGAAAGTAACTCATCCCAGTGAGATGGTTGATAAGGGACAAGAAATTGAGTGCAAAGTGCTTTCTGTTGATCAACAACGGCGACGTATTGCATTGGGATTAAAACAGATGCAGGACGACCCATGGACCGCTGACATCCCCGACCGATACAAGGTTGACGACGTCGTGCATGGAACGATCACTAAAATTACAAATTTTGGTGTCTTTGTTGGCCTTGAAGATGGCCTTGAAGGACTTTTGCACATATCCGAACTCTCCGACGACAAGGTTGAAAATGCAGAAGAATTAGTACAAGTGGGTGATCCCATTGATGTCAAAATTCTTCGTGTTGATATCGAAGAACGAAAAATTGGTCTGTCGAAAAAGCAGGTTGCCGAAACAGAGAATTCCGCCCCTGCAGAAACATCCAGTGACAGCTAATGCTCGATGTTGGAAGACTTCTGACTGAGGCGTGGCCTCTCGATAGCGAGAATCGCGCCTAAGGATTCGGACTGTTCGCTAAACCCGGCGTCAAACTGTGATCGTTGCTTGTACTGCAACGAAACCTCATTGCCCTCACGCAGAGTCGACATATTCATGCGGCCTCTCTTTGGAGGCCGGGCTGGTGCATCCGCATGGGTAAGTAATACCTCCCCTGTGAGCGGATTGAGCACATCTAGTTGAGTTGTCTGGACGCCATTTTTCTTCACCAACCAGAGAACCAGTCGGCTTCCTGCTACCAACTCCTTCAAATTGACTGACCGAGTTGCATCCGGTGGAAATTTTTCCCTGTCTAGAACTCCAGCAGATGTGCCTGGAGTACATAAACCAAAGTTAAGATGATCCTTATTTTGTTGGTCTTTGCCCCCGGGTAATATTTTTACCTTTTCCGAATTGAGAATGCCCATCGCACTATTTTGAATAGCCAAAAACCTACACTGACACCCTGTCACAAGAGTTGGAATATCCCCGGTAACGATAAATCCCGCAGCTACCAACACAATCAGTACAACTCGAATCATCAACTTTCCCCGCTTAAAAACACATTTTTCACGGGAAAACTTGCATGACAACAGAATCCAAAGTATTCCCGAAGGTGGTATTCGAGTACCCCCAAGGCAAGTATTGCACGTGTTTTCGATGATTCCTGAATGAAAAACTTCATTCTTCGAAAAATAGCTGACATTTTTCGGCTAGCACCAGATGTGCTGGATTGCCAGTATCCGATGACATCTCATTACACATCACAATTGAAGCAGAATTCTTGATGGACATACACGAAAACGCAAGTGGCCTAGGCATCTCAGCAATTTCGGTACATCGACCAAGCTGGATACTTAACAATTCGTGGTTTGGTGAAACCATGCCACGAAAATTCAGTCGTCACACCGGCATTGAATCACGAGCAATTTCATTAGAAGACGAAGTGACGATGGGCGTGCGAGTTGTTCGCAAACTGCAGGCAGAGACTGGCTGCAACCTGGCCGACTGCCGTGGAATTTTATTTGCCTCACCTTCTTTTCTACCACCAATGATTGCTGATCGTTTTCTAGAGCAGTCGCAAGCTCGATACGAACGACTACAACATGCTGCCCGGCATTTAACCAAACGCCTTAATGTGCCACACATGAGAACGATTGGGGTTAACTGGTTTTGTTGTGGATACAGCCGATCTTTGAGCCTAATTCAAAAACGCTGGGCTTCACGCATCAATCTCAAAAACAATGAGTTTTTGCTAGTTGTCGCCGCGAGTCGTATCAGTCGAATTACTGACTACAGTTGCAGCCAAACTGCAGGACTTTTCGGCGACATGGCCTCAGCAACTCTTCTCGCACCCCTTGCAAGTCGACGATATCCAGCACACTTTGAACTCATACACGCAGACGCTCGTCGAGAAACAATTGAAAAATCTGCTTTCAACTTTGAAAGGCGAACAAACGTACCAATACCATTACCGAATGGTGGTGTTGCCCACGCTGATAAACGTATCGTTTACACGCTTGATGGAATGGCAATTGCCGAGACTGCGCCACGCCAGATGTCGGCTGCCGTTGCATCAGCACTCGAGGCTTCAAATCTTTCTGGGGATGACGTCGACTATGTTGTCCCCCACCAAGCAGGCACTGGTATCGTTCGCTTCACAGGCATGAAACTCGAAGAGTACGGCATCGGTGGTGAGCTCGTTAATGGGTTGACCGAGCAAGCAGGAAACGTGAGTGCCTGCTCAGTTCCGTTCGCGCTTCGCGAAACATGGGACAGGCTCAGCGGTATTATTGCCTGCCCAACAGCTGCCGTCGGTAGTCCCGGGAAACCAGAAGTTCTTCGTGGATGTATTCTTTTAAAGTCCACTCCGTACCACGAATTACGTCGCACTCAAGCAGCTTAAGACTTCAACCTGCTCAATGGTGATTCATGTCACACGACAAGCCACCGGCCGCAGGGACATAACAATTTTTCGCGTAGTCCATGACCATTCGGTGTGCACTGAACCTCCATGCCAATGAAGAGATCGAATGCATCATCATTTTGATCCAGTCGCGAGGAAGCCCGTCCGCGTCTCTTTCATAGAATAGTGGGACCACTTGGTTTTCGAGGACGTCAAACAGTGCTTCTCCATCACGCTGGTCAAGAACATTATCTTGAGCATGGGTTTCTCCTCTCCCAATAGCAAAGCCATTTCGTCCATCAAACGCTTCGGCCCACCAGCCATCTAAAATCGAGCAATTCAGACCACCGTTGAGAACAACCTTTTGGCCACTTGTACCGGAGGCCTCTAAGGGCCGCCTCGGATTGTTAAGCCACACATCAACACCCTGAATAAGGTGTCGGCACACATTGATGTCATAATCTTCGATAAAGACAATTCTTCCCGCCACCTTCGCATCATGGCGGAGATTCGCAATCTTTTGTATCAGTGCTTTTCCAGGATCGTCTGCAGGGTGGGCTTTCCCTGCAAAAATGATCTGTATAGGTCTGTTGCTGTCAGTAACTAAGTCATGCAACCGATCGATCTGTGATAGAAAAAGTGCTGCTCTTTTATACGTTGCAAAACGTCTTGCAAATCCGATGGTGAGCACATTTGGATCAAGAACCGTTCGAGCTGCTTCAATCGAATCGGCAGTTTCTTCTCGCCTATTGCATTGCCTCGTAACTCGCCGGCGAACAAATTGAAGCAAGAGATTTTGCAGGCGACAAACGATCCGAAGAAAGATAATTTTGTTCACATTGTTCAAGGTGGCACTGGTTGCGGCAAGAGTACCGCGATCCCGCTTATGTTGTACGAAAACTGTATGGAGCATCAATTGGAGTGTCGAATTGTTGTTACGCAGCCGCGCCGAGTCGCCGCGATCAATCTTTCTCGTTACATGTACAAAGTCTTGAAAGAGGATGTCGTCGGCCACCGCGTCAAGGGCGGTCATCGAGATACGGAGTTCAAGAGCAAAATTGTTTTCATGACCACCGGGTATCTATACCATCAGTTGAAGCACGATCCTGATAAGCTCAAGACGTACACTCACATCGTTCTGGATGAGGTCCACGAATGCTCGGTAGAAATGGAGATGCTCTTACTGCTTTTACGCGAGCTTACGATCCGCAATTTTGCAGACGACAATTTACGTTTCTTCGTTATGTCTGCCACGCTTCAGAACAACTACTTCCCGGCGTATTTCAAGGCTGTCAATCCCACTGGCGCCACCCCTCATAGTCATGTAATTCCAGAGACGATCCGGCACGAGGTGAAACAGTATTGGCTCGACGATTTTATCAAGGCCAATTACGAGCACATGGATTTAAAACGCTGCGGCGGCAAAGTAAACAGCCAAGGCGGTAATGTAGAAATCATCCTAGATCAGGCAAACGACAAAACGGGCGACATCGAGAGGGTCGCGAGGCAAGTCGCATTCGAGCCTGAGGACTCCAAAAAGCTGATGAAGATTGCTGAGAAAATGAATCAGAGCATGCAGGACCAAGATGCAGCAGACGTTCATCTGGGCCTCAAGGATTTGGTTCTGTGGTGCATTGAGAATATGACAACAGCGGGCCAGACCGCTTTGGTGTTCTTACCAGGCGTGCACGAAATCGTGGCAATGCAAGAGATCCTGGTTGACTGGAAGTCGTCGTCCGGTAAGACGTTAAACGTTATGGTGCTGCATCGCCTCATCCCCTTGTACGATCAAAAACTAGTTGCTCGCGACGCAGATGCGGACAAGGTCAACGTCATTTTGGCCACGAACGTCGCTGAGTCCTCCGTCACGCTGGGTAGCAAACTCTCCCTCATCATCGATTACGGACTTCAAAAACGAAATACGTTCTCCTACGAGCGTCGCGTTGATACTCTTGGCACTGGCTGGGCTAGTCAAGCGGCATGCATACAGCGAGCTGGACGCACTGGTCGAACATGTTCTGGTAATGTAGTCCGATTGATGAAGCGGGACTTTTTCGAGCACTTAGTGGCATATGATGCACCGGAGGTTCATCAAACCAACCTAGATTCGTTGTACCTCCATGTGCGTGACATGTCAAATTATGCATTCCGAACCAAGGATTTCAAAAAAGATGACGACGGCGCCGAGAAGATGGAACGGTTTGGGAAGCAATCAGTCACAACCAAGGAATTGTTGCAAAATATGGCTCATCCTCTTTCCGAGGATCAAATCGAAGAGACCATCCTGGGATTATATTTAGGCGGTTGTTT
>CAJXFK010000024.1 GCA_913052575.1 uncultured Planctomycetaceae bacterium | reverse complement strand
GCGACAGCAAATAAACCATTGCAGCAGAATACGCACACACCAGACTGAAAAGAAAATCTGTCCAGTAGCGTAGGGGGGACACTTTAAAGAAATCCGTGCCTGATTGTGCAACAACCCGCCGGGCATCTCGAATCCATGTGGGAACTTTTCCTGTGTCCGAAGAATTTGTCAATTCTTCAATCGGTGCCTCAATGGCTTCGACTGTTCCTTGCATTGAACTCTCCTTTGTAATCTGACACAGTGGGCTATCGGGATAAATTCGTCTCTTTGAGGAGGTTTCTTGTCGTGAAACCTAAAACTCCACTATCCGTTATAAGCATAGGTAACAGAGCAAAAACGTCGAAATCTCGAAAGGGGTTGGTCTCGAAAAGCAGTGAAAACACGCCCAAGAGTGGTTTTCAGGCGGTTCTTGGGCCATCTTTCTTCGATCGCCGGGCTGACTCAGTGGCTCGAGACCTCCTAGGTTGTTGGCTTATCGTCCAGCGGACCAATAAGCACAAGGAAAAACACCGTATCTTCGAAACAGAGGCCTATTTAGGCCCTCAGGATCTTGCCTGCCATGGTCGTGTGGGACCAACTCTTCGAAATCGTACGATGTTTGGTCCTGCGGGCTGCTGGTATGTTTATCTTTGCTACGGGATGCATTGGATGCTCAATGTGGTGACCGGACGAGAAGGTCTGCCGGCTGCGGTGCTCCTCCGCGGTGTTGGGGAAACAGAGGGCCCTGGACGGCTTACGAAGATGCTCGGTGTCACAAGAAAGTACGATGGGAAGCAGCTAACACCAATCTCAGGGTTATGGATTGAGCAAGGAGACGGAGTGCCTCGACGGCAGATTCAGCGAACCCCCCGGATCGGTGTCAGCTATGCTAAACACTGGGCGGACAAACCGCTGAGATATCTAGTGAACCCAGATATTTTTGATAGTCGCACCGTTATACGTACGGTGCTGTAACGTTGTTTTTGAGCGAAGGCTACGAGGAAAGGTTCGGGCTATGACTGTTTTGCCTCTGAAAACACACTATGGTTTTCTGGTACGAAGATTTCTCATTTGTTTTGTGTTTGCGAGTTCATTAGGAGTGGTCATGACAGATAAGAGCCAGGCAGACGAGGCACCCACTTTTGCCACGGCAACGTTCGCAGGTGGTTGTTTCTGGTGTACAGAAGCGGTTTACGCTGAAATACGTGGGGTGGAAAGTGTTACTAGTGGGTACACAGGTGGTCGAATTCCCAATCCAAATTATAAACAGGTTTGTAGTGGCCTTACTGGCCATGCGGAGGGAGTTGAGATTCAGTATGACCCTACGGTCGTGCCATTTGAGAAACTCCTTGAAATATTTTTTGCAACCCATGATCCGACAACATTGAATCGTCAGGGGCCGGACGTTGGTACTCAATATCGGTCGGCGATTTTTTTCCACGACAGTGAGCAGAAAAAGATTGCTGAAAATGTTATCGCAAAACTTGATCAAGCAAATATCTTTTCCTCGCCTATTGTCACCACGCTGGAAAAGGCAGGAGTTTTTTATCCAGCCGAAGACTATCATCAGGACTATTTCGCAAACAATGGATCTCAGCCTTACTGCCAGGCAGTCGTTGCTCCCAAGGTGGTCAAAGTACGTAAAGCTTTCGAGGATCTCTTGAAGTCGAAGTAATTCTTGGTGTTACTCATAGTGCATGTCGTGGGCGTACATAGCAGGAGTAATTGAAACGGTCTTCAAGAAAACCTATTCATCCGCATACCGTGCAACGAGTTCACCTGCTTCAACCGGGGTGCCCGGACTTACGAGAACTTCGCAAAGCGTTCCGTTCTGCTCTGCATAAACCGTTGTTTCCATCTTCATGGCTTCCAGGCTCAGTATCTTATCACCCTTTTTGACGGTATCACCAGATTTTACCGCAACTGTGACAATGAGTCCTGGCATTGGAGCGCCGATATCCCTAGGGTTACCAACGTCTGCTTTGGGACGTTGTTGGACAGAGCTTTCAAGCGTACGGTCGATGACTGAAACACTCCGCGGCTGACCGTTTAGTTCGAAGAAAACAGTCCGTGTTCCATCCGCGTGAGGCTCGCCGACTGTGAGCAGTCGGATGACGAGCGTTTTTCCGGGTTCGATATCAACAAAAAGTTCTTCACCCTGCTTGGGGCCTTCAAGGAAAGCAGGAGTTGGGAGGACTGCGACATCGCCATATGTTGCTCTGTGTTCGGCAAACTCCCGGAAGACTCGTGAGTAGAGAAGCCAGGATGAAATCTCACGAGAGGTTGCCTCGCGGCCAACAATGGAGGTGACTTCTGTCATAGCTTTTTGTGTGTCAGCAGGTGCGAGAGTTGCGCCCGGCCGACCAGCGATCAAAGTCTGATTGCGAACAACGCGTGCTACCACCTTAGGCGGAAACCCTCCTGGAGATTGCCCCATGCGGCCTGATAAAAGGTCAACAACAGATTCTGGAAAAGCGAGTTCACGATTGCTTTCAAGAAGTTCGCTGGCTTTCATTTCATTTGTAACAAGCAGAAGCGCGAGATCACCAACTGCTTTACTTGTTGGCGTAACCTTTACAATATCTCCAAGAAGCTGGTTAACATCAGCGTATGTTCGGCACACGTCTTCCCAGCGATCTGCAAGCCCGAGTGCTCGTGCCTGTTCGAGTAAGTTGGTGAATTGTCCACCAGGCATTTCGTGGAGATAGAGATCTGCATCAGGTGCTTTCATCCCGCACTCAAATGGTGAGTAATGTTCTCGAACAGCAGCCCAGTAGTGGGTTAATTGCCGGAGAGGCTCAGGGTTGAGGGTCGTGTCTAATTCAGTATTTCGAGTGGCTTCAACAATCGCATTAAGATTTGGCTGGCTTGTGAGTCCAGCAAAAGGTGCCATCGCTGCATCTACAATACTTGCTCCATTTCGAGCTGCTTCGAGGCAACTTGCAAGTGCAGCTCCTGATGTATCGTGCGTGTGGAAATGAATCGGTAGGCTCACTTCATCGTGAAGGGCTTTAGCTAATCGTCCTGCAGCGAACGGCTTACAAAGACCAGCCATGTCTTTGATTGCAAGAAGATGAGCACCTCGTTTCTCGAGTTCTTTTGCCAGGTTCACGTAGTATTTCAGCGTGTATTTATCACGCTTTGGATCGAGGACATCTCCGGTGTAGCAGACAGTGGCTTCGCATAGAGCCCCACTATCCTGAACGGCAGCAATAGCTACCTCCATATTTGGAACCCAGTTAAGTGGATCGAAAACACGAAACACATCAATTCCAGCCGAGGCAGATTCTTTGACAAACCCTTGGACGACATTGTCTGGATAGTTTGTGTACCCCACCGCATTGCTTGCACGAAGCAGCATCTGGAAAAGAATATTTGGGACCTTTTCACGGAGCCGAGTCAGACGCTCCCAAGGGCACTCTTTTAAAAACCGCATTGCGGTATCAAAGGTCGCACCACCCCACATTTCAATAGAGAACAGACCGCTCGCAAGCTGGGCATATGCGTCAGCAATAGCGAGCATGTCATAGCTTCTCATGCGTGTAGCCAAGAGTGACTGATGAGCATCACGCATTGTTGTATCTGTAAGGAGAAGTTCCTTGTGGCTGCGTAGTGATTGAGCGAATCGCTCTGGTCCAAGTTCCAGAAGTTTTGTTCGGCTTCCGCTTGGCGGGGCTTGTTGGGAATCAAAATTAGGAATGCTTGCTGGATTTCGACGTACAACTGGCTGACGGTTTTTCATCAGTGGATTGCCATTCACAATCGTTTCAGCGAGAAAGCTGAGGAGGCGAGTGGCTCGATCCTGTCGCATCGGAAAGTCGAAAAGGCTTGGTGTTTCATCAATAAAACGAGTTGTGCAGTTCCCTGCTAAAAACTCAGGGTGCGTCACAAGATTGATAAGGAATGGAATGTTCGTTTTGACTCCACGGACACGAAACTCCTGAAGGCACCGTTCAATATGACCGGCAGTCTCAACATGAGATAATCCTCGTGCAGTTACCTTCACGAGGAGTGAATCGAAATACGGAGTCACGACGGCCCCAGAAAAAGCTGTACCTGCATCAAGTCGAATGCCCATTCCGCTTGCGGAACGATACGCCGTGATCCTTCCGTAGTCCGGTAGGAAACGATTTTCCGGATCTTCTGTGGTCACTCGGCATTGGATTGCTGCCCCCATCGTGTGGATAGCCTTTTGGTCACCGAGGCCGATGTCCGGGTCGGTCAATCGTTTACCAGCTGCTATCTGAAGCTGCCTACGAACAATATCGACACCTGTGATCTCCTCTGTCACGGTGTGTTCAACCTGAATGCGAGGATTGACTTCAATGAAATAAAATTGATCAGCATCGGCATCAACAAGGAATTCAACCGTGCCGGCGTTTTCATATCTGGCAGTTTGGCCAATAGCAATTGCCGCATCACATATTTGGTTCCGCATTGCGGGCGAAAGGTTTGGGGCGGGAGCAACTTCTACTACTTTTTGGTGCCGACGCTGCACGGAACAGTCTCGCTCAAAAAGGTGTACAAGGTTTCCGTGGGTGTCACCCAGTAACTGAACTTCGATGTGTCTCGCACGTTCGATGAACTTTTCAATGAAGACGCTTGTACTCCCGAAAGCAGTTTTACTTTCACGTTGAGCGCTCTCTAGCTCAGTGGGAAGTTCTTCTTTGTTGCGAACAATTCGCATGCCACGACCACCACCACCATGCGCGGCTTTCAACATCACCGGGAAACCAAGTTCTTCGGCAGTACCAATTGCCTCTTCAATACTTTCAACAGCACGTGATGATCCTGCAAGTATTGGTACACCGGCTTGTACAGCCAGTTCACGCGCAGCAGTTTTGTCACCGAGGTTTTCGAGTAGTTCCACTCGTGGTCCAACAAAAATAATCCCGGCTTCATTACACGCCCGTGCGAATTCAGCGTTTTCAGAAAGGAAACCGTATCCCGGATGAATTGCGTCGACGTTGTGTTCTTTCGCCAATGCAACAATTCCAGCAATATCCAGATAACTGCGTAATGGTTCTCCAGCACGTCCTATGAGATATGCTTCGTCTGCTTTAAATCGATGTAAGGAGAATCTGTCTTCGTGGGCGTAAATAGCTACCGTTCTCATGCCGAGTTCATGTGCTGACCGGAAAACTCGGATAGCAATTTCACTACGGTTTGCAACAAGAAGTTTTTGAATTGATTGCATGGCAATAATTTCTTGGTCGATGGAAAACCTGGAACCGTCGTCAGGGAACGACGGGACGGAATAAATATCCGCTTTATCTCTATTGGCATCTCGGGGAAAGTGATACTGACGCTATCACCGCCCAAAAATACCATAACAGCGTAAATGGTAACGTGGGCTTGCAGTCGGTCATACAGGGGAGGCGCGGTGCCGAGAAATAATGGCCTCTTGGAATTGGCGGTGGTTTTCACTCACGCATCTGATCGGTCCTCGGCGTAACTTGCTCGCAGGTATGTCGGTTTTAATGCAGCCGGCTTCGTGGTCAGTCTTTGTTCGGCTTTGGCAAGACCGATGCAGGCTAGTGTCTGGGAGTTTGGACGCCATGCTGTTGCTGGTGGAACGATTACTGACCCCGGGTTGGTGGACTGCAGTTCTTGGAGCACGTCGTGCTGTAGCGTAAGGCCAGGACCGGTGACGATTGTTCCACGCATCAACGTACGATGCCATTCCGCTGGTTTCTGCAGCGTGCCCTTACTGACCTGCCAAATGAGACCGTCTGTCGGCTGGGTTGCCGTCGCAACGTATAGTTCTCCACGCCCAGCGTCAAAAACGACCTCCACTCGATCAGCTGGACCACATTCTGCAATTGCCTGAGTCGCCAGGCAGGACACCGTCGAAACTCCCACAAGTGTGCAATTGTTAGTCCACGCAATGGCCTTTGCTGTGGTAATGCCTACTCGGAGGCCTGTAAAAGGGCCGGGACCTGTAGCCACGATAACAAGATCAGTCTTATCAAGTGACCAACCCGCCGATTCAACAGCTGCAGCGAGCACTGGCATGAGGTGTCGCCCCTGACTGCCTGTTTCAGCGAGATGAAATTCCTGCATAGCAAGGTTATCAACCTGCCATGGTCGGTTTTCTATATCACAACGTGAGGGAAGTGTTCCGGCAGCTACGCTTCCTGGACGTGTGCTGGTCTCGATAGCAAGAAACTTCTGAATTGAGGGCATGAGGGAAGCCTGCTTGACCGTAATCGAACCGTGAACGAAATTGTTGTAGTATAAATTTTAAGTGAGGTTGGTAGATTGCATCGTCAAACTATTATTTATTGTGTAGTTTTCTGTATTTCAAAATTTCTGCAATGTTTCCGGCGTCTTGCCGTAGGCCCTGTGAGACTGCTCAAACACGGCGTACTTGAGGCTGATTTACCAACAGGGAAGTATTTGTGAAGATTGCACTTATTAGCGACATCCATGGAAACCTTGAGGCGCTCACAGCGGTTCTTGAGGATATTGATGGTCAGAGCGTCGATGCGATCTACTGTCTCGGCGATGTTGTTGGATACGGCCCCAATCCATGTGAGTGTTTGGCCACTATTCGTGATCGCTGTGCAAAAGTAATTCTTGGGAATCATGACCAAGGTGCCTTGTTTGATCCAGATGGATTTAACGTAGGGGCGGAACGAGCTATTCGTTGGACGCGGGATCAACTTGAGTTTCATGATCAGCGGGTGCGTCGCTCAGAAGACAACCTTTTTGACTTTCTTGGTGAATTACCAAGAAGTTTTAAGGAAGGCGAGATGCTTTTTGTTCATGGTTCAGCAAGACGCCCACTGGACGAGTATGTATTTCCTGAGGACATATACAATCCACTCAAACTCAAGCATATATTTGAACTTGTTACTCGTCTGTGTTTCCAAGGCCATACGCACATCCCTGGAGTGTTTACCATTGCACCAGAGTTCGTAGCTGCGGCTGTGGGCCCAGGCACGATAGAGGTCAGAATGGTTTTGCCAACTACTAAGGCCATGATCAACGTTGGTTCTGTAGGGCAGCCTAGAGATAATGACCCTCGGGCGTGCTATGTGATTGTCGAAGATTTTGAGACGGTGCGATATCGGCGGATAAAGTACGATAACAAAGGAACTTCTGACAAGATTTATAAGATCCCAGAACTGGACAATTTTCTCGGGGATCGGCTTCTCGTGGGGCGTTAACAAAAACAAAAATCGGAAGGCACCCCTCCTGATTAGACCGAAAACAGGCTACACTACGTTTTTTCCTTTAGGATTTTCATTAAATCATCGTGGAACGACGCTACGCTGTTTTTATTGCTCTTTCGTTGGCTGCTGTTCTGGGCAGCCAGGTTATGCGCACGATTCTGTTTCCGCAGGCAGATGAACCACCGCCGATTACTGACACGGCCGCTGGTGATGGAGGCATTGCAAAGCAAGACAAGGCAGCCAAGCAAAATAAGCTTGATATCACGGAAAGCACTCATACACCTTCAACGGAGTCAGGTCGTGCTGTTGGGGATCAGTCAGTCGGCAGTCCCACGGGTGAAGTGGACTCAGAGACCGATCGGTCGGCATCACCGTCATCGCCGCGGCGGCATCTCTCATTGGGTTCACTTCAACCTGATGGTCCGGCCGGCATGCTTGTTACGCTGTCGAGTCGTGGAGCAAGTGTAGAACGTATTGAATTGGCTGGTGAACAGTTTCACGATCAGGATGATCGCGGGGCATACATCGGTCACTTTGCGGCAGATGTTGTTCCTGAGGGGTGTCGACTCGGCATTGTCGGTGATGGCACTCCAGCAGCGAATGCCGGGCTGAAAGCCGGAGATGTTCTTGTTCGGGTGTCTGATTCAACAACACCAGACCCACAAAGTCTTGTTTCTGTATTGGCTCGCCTGAAGCCAGGTCAGAATTTTCCTGTTGTCTTTCGTCGGCCGCAGGGACAATCGCTCGGTCGTGAGCAAACTGTAGAAGTAGCTGCAACACGGCGTCCCCTTGAGGTCATACGGCCAGAGTTTAGTACGGTCCCTGTTGTAGATGTTAATGCAGGGTTTCACGACCCGCTTTCCTTCCGCATAGCGATTGCATCTCGAGACGGCCAGAAGCGTCCGGAAGATGGCGAAATAGCCGGAAATAAGCTTGAACAAAAAGACTGGGAGGCGACGGTAGCAGATGATGGAATGTCTATCGAGTTTCGTCGAACTCTGGACGCAGGTTTGGTTGTTGTCAAACAATATCGCCTTGTAACGGCAGCAGACAATCCAGTGGGCACGGTAGATGGCGATCGTGCAGGTCGGTATCGGTTGCAACTCAGGGTGTCGTTTGTTGCCCCACAACAGACTCGTCTTGAATACACCATCGATGGTCCAAATGGTCTTCCTACAGAGGGATGGTGGTACGCAGCTCGAGTATCCCGGTCATGGGGTTCACTAGGTGTTCGAGATGTCGCAATGCGTTTTGTGGGCGAACCGTCGACGCTCATTAGTGGTCTGACATTGACGGATGAAGATGCTGAGCAAGCCGCAAGTGCGATTCTTGACGAAAAGCCACTTTCATTTGCTGGGGTCGATGCCTTGTATTTTGCAAGTGGATTACTCCCGGCGGTTGAAGGACAGGAAATACCACAGCTTGCAGAAGTGCAATCAGTAGTTGTTGGTGACGTGCCAGAAGCCGCTCGTCGCAAACTCGTAAACGTGAGTTGTCGATTATTGTCTCGTGAGTTGCAACTCGAGCCCGATGTGCCAGTGACACATCGGTTTGATATATTTGCCGGTCCAAAACGTCCAAGTCTTCTCGCAACGTTTGGGCGTTCACAGGCATCCATGAATGATCTGGTGTACTACGGATGGTTTGGTTGGGTAGCCCGGCCAATGATTGCAATCCTGCATGTTCTTCATGCCGTTATCCGGAATTACGGAATCGCCATTATCTTACTGACGGTCATTGTTCGCGGGGCAATGTTTCCAATTAGTCGAAAGCAGGCGTTGTCATCACAGAAAATGCAGGTTCTGCAGCCGGAAATGAAGGCTATTGCAGAGAAGTACAAAAACGATCCACAGAAACGGACGATGGTTACTCAGGAGCTTTGGAAGAAGCATAGCTATAACCCAGCCGGTGGATGTCTATTAGTTTTCATTCAGATTCCAATCTTTATGGGTCTTTATCGTTCATTGGCGACAGATGTTGAACTGAGACAGGCACCACTTTTTACGTCGGCTATTCGCTGGTGCTCGAACCTTGCCGCGCCAGATATGATGCTCGATTGGTCTGGTTTTATGCCAGCCTTTTTAGTCGCACCAGAGGGCTGGCTTGGCCCATATCTGAATCTTTTTCCACTGCTGACTATTGGGCTCTTTTTGTGGCAGCAAAAGCTTTTCATGCCGCCCGCTGTCGACGAACAGGCAAAGATGCAGCAGCAAGTCATGAAGTATATGATGTTTTTTATGGCCTTAATGTTTTTCAAGGTGCCGTGTGGTTTATGTCTGTATTTTATTGCATCAAGTCTTTGGGGCATTGCGGAGCGGCTTCTACTTCCAACAACAAAGCCAGGTAGTGCACTTGCCGGAGCAGGTGGCCCAACAATAGTAGATGCAATAAGTAGTAAGCCAGCCGACCGAACCTCCGGTGGGCGAAAGCGTCGAAAACGACGATAGTGTGAAAATGATCTTCACATGTAACTCCTTTTTGGCAATCTGCTTGTAATAGAGCAACGGCGTCATGGACTCCACGATTGATCTTATTGTTGCCCCAGCAACGGCTCCACAGCCAGCAGCTCGCTCAATCGTTCGTCTTACCGGAGAGGGCCTTCGCGCTGTTTTGTCCCGCCTTTTTGTTTCGGTAGACAGAAGCCCGCTTCAATTACCAAATCGGCACGAGGCTGCTCGAAATATAGAGGTTCGATTCCACCTTGATTCCTTGGGAGCACGATGGGGAGAGCTCCCTGTCTCATTACTCTTTTGGCCGGGTCCGGCTGGGCCTTTAGGTGCTGCAGTGGCTGAGGTTCAACTTCCTGGATCGGCTCCTCTACAGGCAGCGCTGGTGCAGGAAATTTGTCGGTTTGGAGCTCGATTGGCTCGCGGTGGAGAATTTTCGCTACGTAGTTTTCTCGCTGGAAAGATCGACTTACTACAAGCAGAAGCTGTGGTCGCTGTTGTTGATGCAAGAACGCCGCAGGAACTTTCTCAAGCACTCGATCGGATGGCGGGAGGCATTGGCAAGAAAGTTGAGGCACTTCGTGAATATCTACTCAATCTTGTTGCAGATATTGAGGCCGCAATAGACTTCGCAGATGATTTTACTCCGGATTCTGTTCCGGTGGTAGATATCAATGAAGATGCAATCAGACCAAAAATTCATTACGTATGCCAGCAGCTCGATCATGTTGCCGCTCAGTTGGCGGCTCGTGATGGTGGTGGGCAGGGTGGCCTGCCACGGGTTGTTCTAGCTGGACCACCAAATATCGGTAAAAGTAGTCTCTTTAACCGTTTGGTTGGACGTGACATTGCGCTTGTGGAAAACGAAGCGGGCACGACTCGTGATTGGATCGCTAGCGAGCTATATGACGCTGGCGGAATTGTTACATGTGTCCTTGTTGATCTCGCAGGTATCGGCCGGCTGCACAAGGTCAGTGATAGTTTTCCAACTGAGTGCGAAGTGAGTGTGGCAGCTGATAAGGTTGCGAGAGAAGAAATTCGTCGGGCAGATGTTGTTGTTGCATGTCACGAGCTCGAGAAAGAGTACAAAGCAGAGCTAGAAGATCTTGCTGCTGAATATATTTCTGTTGTAACCCGTATTGATCAGAGTTATAGCGGTAGCAATTCCACTGGAGGCCGCGGGTGTATCCACACAAGTGCTGTAACAGGCCTCGGTGTCGAGGAACTGAGGCGACGGATATTGGATACCGTTTCAGCGATACATCGTGAAACACCCGCCACAACAAGGCTTCGTGCTGGGATTTCAGAAGCGCGTGAGTCTCTTGTCCACGCTGAAAAAGATTTGGCAAATTGTGACGGTGTGCCGCCAGATGAAGCCCTTCTTGCGATACTTCTTCGACAGGCTATTGACGCTTTAGGTGAGGTGACAGGAGCAGTGGTAGGCACCGACATTCTTGACCGAGTTTTTTCTCGTCATTGTATTGGAAAGTAGTGAAAATAAGTGTGGTCCGCAGTTAGCTGTAGATGGAACGAATCTTTATGCACGCTATCCTGTATTGTGTGTCGCTGAGTATCGTGCCTGTATGTGTGTGGCTGAGTATCGTGTTTTGCTTTTATTGTCCGGCGTGGGTGCCCCAGAGAAGTTGCCCGCCAAACCTGCGAACATGTGGAGAAAATCATGGTTTCAAGCCAGTTTGACGTAGCTAAGGAATGTCTACGGTTATCGCAAGCTGCGGATCGCTGGAAGAGCATTGCTCCGGTTGATCGCGCAGAATTGGCGAAGAAAACAGCTCAGTCAGTTGGTGAAGAAGCAGAGGCGTGGGTGCGTGCTGCTGTTGCGATGAAATCGGTTAACCCTGATGGCCAGGTGGTGTGCTCCAACGAGCTTCGTACGATGTTGCGAGCGGAAGAGTGCGCAACTGGTCCTATTGCGACGCTGCGTCTTTTGATTCTCACTGAGCAAGCCTTGCGGAGTATTGGCAAATCGGGGGTGACGAATGTTTCAGTGAAGCCGCGAGTAACGCATGTGCAGGAACAGAACAGTGAAGCATCATGCAGTACATCATCTTCGTTGCTGTCTGTTGATGTGTTACCTGTGCGAAGTCTTTACGATCCTACAATTTTCCGAGGGCATCAAGCGACTGTTCGTTGTGCAAATTCAGGGAGTGTTGAAACATTCATGAAGCTGTGGGAAGAAGAGTGTCAACGGCGTCCACATTCGAGTGGCGTTGCTGTTGTACTCGGTGCAGGTAATGTTACCGGCTTGGTTGCAGCCGATGCTGTCAGTCAAATTTTTGAATATGGGCGTGCTGTCCTGCTCAAGATACATCCGGTGCAGTCCTCGCTAGCGACGGTTTTTCGTGCTGCATTAAAGCCGCTCGTAGATGCGGGTTTGTTAAGCGTTGTCGTTGGTGACCCCGAGTTCGTACGCGACGCCATCAAGAGTAAAGAAGTGACTGCAATGCATCTCACAGGAGGCGAGGAAACATTTCAGAACATTATTCGAAGTAATGAAAGTGAGTTAGGCACCAAGAAAATTACCTGTGAGCTTGGAAATGTCACTCCGTGGATTGTTGTTCCTGGTGAGTATCCTGAAAAAGACTTGTTGTACCAAGCAGATCAGGTTGCAGCATCAATAGCAAATAATTCATCGTTCAATTGTATTGCGACAAAAGTTGTTCTGACGAGTCGACATTGGAAGCAACGGAAACAATTTCTTGATCGTATCGAACAGCGGCTTGCGAGTTTGCCTGCGAGACCAGCATGGTATCCGGGTGCCATTGATCTCCATCAGAAGGCAACGGGTCGGTCAATCACAGGTGGGTGCGTGAGACCAAGGCTTTTACAAAATGTCCAGCGGGATGATCAGCCGCATTGGTTTGCGCAAGAATGGTTCATTCCGATTGCAGTTGAGACGGTTGTTGATGGGGAATCAATTGAAGATTTTTGTGCGTGTGTCTCGCGATTCGTGCACGAGTTGCCAGGAACGCTTGCTGCAAGCGTCACGCGTCCCGATGGCATGGCAACGCATGATGCCTCTCACGTCGAATTTTTGATTGAACATCTGCGATATGGGGTTGTTGCTGTCAATGCATGGTCTGCGCTTGCGTATGCTGTAGCAAATGTCCCCTGGGGTGGTTTTCCCGGCGGCACCATTGAAAACCCTCAGAGCGGCCTCGGGCATGTTCATAACCCACTGTTTTTACCAGTGGTACATAATTCAATTCTTCGAGCGCCATTACGGGTTTGGCCGCCGCCGCCGTGGTTCCCTTGGCATCGTAAGGGGGAGCAGCTCGCTCAGGGTGTTGCCGAAATGTATGCCGCTATTGCAGCAGGAAAGGGAGGGCTCTGGAACCTTGTTGGAATGTTGCCGAATGTGTTTCGAAGCTGAACACGATGATGTACGGCTGCCTGTGTTGTATCCTCAGGAAATTTTGCGGCCTTTTCTAGCCGTGTGTTGTCATTTTGGTACATGACGTTTTCGTGGTTTTGCGCCCACTTTTTCTCTTGGTGTTGCAGGTCCCTCGCTGAATTTTTCTGGTTGGCCAGTGAGTTCGTAGAGAAATCGGCTGGGCTTGCAGGGTTTTGCTTTTCCCCATTTCATACGAGTCAGGGCAAGGGAAAGAACAAGTCGTTGTCGAGCACGAGTGACTCCAACGTAACAAAGGCGTCGTTCTTCATCGATTGCGGAGAGGCCTTCATTTGTTGCTCTGATATGAGGTAAAAGATTTTCCTCTAAACCAACCATCCACACACAATCAAACTCGAGTCCTTTTGCAGCATGAAGCGTCATGAGTTTCAGGGCGTTACCTTTTTGCTTATCTTCCTCAAACCGTTCTGCTTCTGTCACTTCAAGAATGAGGTCGTCGAGATATCGTTGTACAGTAGTTGCAGGTTCGGCACCTCCATGCTCTTTTTCGTATCGAGCTAAACCGTTGACAATCTCCTCTACTGACTGCCAGCGTGATTCCTGTTCTTTTTCATCCTCGAATTCTTTCTCGAGGTACTGACGGTAATTGGCCTGTTCCAAGACTCGCTGGAGTGCATCTGCCGCCGTCAAACCACTGGTGTTGTTCGCGGGACCGAGCGATATAAGTTTTTTAAGTTTTTCCACACCGGTGGACGCCGCAGGTGAAAGTTCTCCGGATTGTTTCAGTTCCAGGAGTGTCAGCCAGATAGTTTTTCCTGCCTCAGAAGCTTTCCTGCGGGCCTTTTCAATCGCGTTATACGAAAGACCACGGGGTGGCACATTTGCGATTCGTGCAAGTGCAAGGTCGTCGCTCTGATCAACAAGAAGCCGAAGGAATGACAGTACATCCTTGACCTCACGTCGGTCGAAAAAAGAACGGCTTCCAATAAGTTCGTAAGGAATATTTTGGTGGCGTAGTTCAGTTTCAAAGACACGAGTCTGCTCACCAGTTCGAACAAGAATAGCCATTTCATTCGGGGGTGCGTATCGCTCCATGAGTAGGTTCGCTACGTCGGCCGTGACGCGGCGTGCTTCGTCAACTTCATCTTGGGCCTGCACAATGCTCGGCTTGAGCCCTGAAGGAACTTTGGAAACAAGTGTTTTGCCGTGTCGACGTGAATTACATTCAATGAGCTGGTTAGCGGCTTCAATAATTTCAGGAGTTGACCGATAGTTTTCCTCCAGACGTACAACTGTAGCGCCTGGCCAGCGAGTTGGGAAATCAAGAATATGAGAGATCTGTGCGCCCCTCCATGCATAAATTGATTGGTCATCGTCGCCGACAACACAGAGGCTTCTATGATCACGGGCAAGAGCTGAAAGAATACGTTCTTGAATACCACTTGTATCCTGATACTCATCAACCAGAATGTGATCGAAGCGAGTGGCCTCTTGTTGTCGAATGACATCATCTTGTTCGAAAAGCTGATCAACAAGGAGAAGTAAGTCATCAAAGTCGACAGCACCAACACCCTGCATGAGTCGCTGATACCGCTGATATCCTGCTGCCGCAAGATCCCAGGAATCATCCGCATCAACAGAGAGGGTGTCAAAAACCCCATTTGGTCGAACGCCGCGGCTTTTCCATCGGCTAATACGGTCAAGGAGATCGGCTGGTCGGAGGGTTGCTTCAGCTACTTTCAACTCTTTGAGCACTCTCCGGGCAGTCGTTTCTTGTTCCCCTCGGTTCACAATCACAAAACGTTTCGGGTAGCCAGCCCGTTCAGCGTGCCGACGAAGTATGCGAACGCAGAGTGAGTGAATGGTTGATATTTCAGGCTTCTGAGGCTGGGCATCTTTCTTTTCGTCTCTCTGCGGTTTGCGTTTAGTGTCAAATTTCCTGCCGATACGCAGCACCATTTCGCGGGCTGCTTTATTGGTGAATGTCACCGCCAAAATTCGTTCGGGCGGTGTTCCTTGGCGGACAAGGTGAAAGATTCGAGAAATGACAACACGCGTTTTACCGGTTCCCGCGCCAGCGAGGACGAGGAGGGGGCCAACGGATGCAAGAACTGCTTCCATTTGAGCAGTATTCAGGCTCCGGTGTGGGTTTGTTCGGTGGTTTTTGGAGGTTTCTTTCGTTGGCATGGCAGTTAGTGTTGTTGGACTCTACCACACTGCTAGGGTCACCTTGACGCTTCGCCTCAAGAAGCGTCTATTTGGCAAGAAGTATGATAATTTGTGAATCCGCCATACGGCGGCGAGCGTGGTAAAAATACACGAATGGAGAACGCGATGAAGTCGGAACGTCGGCACGAACTGCAGGAAAACGACCTTTCCGAGCGAGTGGAAAATCTTTCAGATCGTCTACGCCCGTACGTGACACCGATTCTTTCCGTTGCGATTGGTGGCCTTATCCTCGTTTTACTCGGGCTTTTTGTCTCCGCTCGCTGGGAGGCGACCCGCTCAGAAAGCTGGGATACGTGTCTTGCAGCACTCGTAACCGGCGATCAGGAAGGATTCCGAGAAGTCATCCTTCGTTACCCTGAAACACCTGCAGCACAGTGGGCTGAACTTATTTTAGCCGACAGAACCTTGTCAGAGGCCACAGATTTACTTTTTACAAAGCTGAATCCTGCCAATGACGTTGCTCGGGAGCGTCTTGAGCGAGCGGCTGCAGCGTATGCCGATGTGTTGTCACAGCGACCAACCGGTATGGTTGCAGAACGGGCGACGATGGGACTAGCGAAAGCCCGTGAAAGCCTTGGGGATCTAGATCAAGCCCGTCGTGGGTACGAAGCTGTCGCCAATGAATTTCCTTCAAGCCCAATGGCACAGATGGCAGCGGAGCATGCAGAAGACCTCGGTCGCAAGAAGACAAAAGCTTTTTATACCTGGTTTGCTGACCAACGAGCAGCCAATGCAATCCAAGAAGAATCTGCTGCACCAGCTGACAGCCAGACAGGTGACAGCCAGACGAGTGATGTAGGGCAACAGTCAACGAATCCTCAGAAAACTGAAGACACTCAAGGGGAGACACCTGCGAAGGAAAACAAAGCAGTCGCCACAGGCCAACCTGAAAGTGCCTCAGAGGAGTGACCGCTGGATACCGAACCCACAGATTCAACACTGAATCCAGGCGACGAAATATCTTTTACTGTTGATGAGGCAGTCACTGGCGTCCGGCTTGATCAGGTGCTCAGTCGCCGTTTTCGTACATACAGTCGTTCGTACCTTGCTCGGGTCATTGACCGCGGTGCGGTACGTGTCGATGGAGTTACTGCTAAGGCATCTTTGAAATTAAAGACAGACTCGATTGTCTGCTTTACTGTTCCAGAACTTCCTCGGAGTGGCCCTGAGGCCGAGGAGATGCCACTCGATTTTGTATTCATTGATGAAGTCATGGCCGTAGTCGATAAGCCGCCAGGAATGGTAGTCCATCCAGCAAAGGGAAATTGGAAGGGAACACTTGCCGGTGGTCTGAAGTGGCATCTCGAGCAGAGAGATTCTAAACCTGTAACGAACGAGGGCCTTTCGCAGGCAGGTGGTCCTACACGGCCTGGAATTGTTCACCGTCTCGACAGAGATACAAGTGGTGTTATCGTTGTTGCTCGAAATGACGTGTCGCACCACCGGCTTGCAAAGCAGTTTGAGCATCGGTCGGTAGAGAAGACGTACTTTGCAATTACGCAGGGTCAGCCGGAGTTAGATCGGGATGAAATCTGCTTGTCGATAGGTGCACATCCGTACCAAAGGGAGAAGATGGCGATTCGTAGTGGTCACTCAACGAGTCGTGAAGCAGTCACCCGATATGAAGTCCTCGAACGTTTTAAAGGTGCCGCACTTGTAAAACTGCTTCCAAAGACCGGCCGGACACATCAGATTCGTGTGCACCTTGCAGCGATCGGATGTCCTGTCCTCGCGGACGCACTCTACAGCGGTCGCTCTTCCATTGACTCAAAGTTTTTTGGTGGGCCGCAGAGTCCCCCGGTGATTCTCTGTCGCCAGGCACTGCATGCTGCAACATTAATACTTGATCATCCTACAACGGGGGAGCGTTTAACTTTTTCTTCACCTCTTCCACCCGATATTCAAAATATGCTTGATGTCTTGCGGAAGCACGCAGCCCTATCATGATTCGAGACAGATAATCTGAATATTTTATGGCGTTATAGAGGCGTCGAAATCAGAGGGTAGTTGCATATCAGTCACAGTGCCCCGACTACCTTCGCTGGTGTGCTCGCCGAAGAGAAGAGGGAAAGACAGCGTAAAGCAGCTTCCTTGAGAAGGCGTGCTCTCTACGAAAATATCACCGCCATGTTCACGAAGAATTTTTTGACTCACAGTGAGGCCAAGCCCAGTGCCTTTGCCACCTTTTGTGGATACAAAGAGATTGAATATGTTCGGTAAAGTCTCTGTCGGTATGCCAGGACCGTTGTCAG
This sequence comes from uncultured Planctomycetaceae bacterium, assembly GCA_913052575.1. Classification (GTDB taxonomy): domain Bacteria; phylum Planctomycetota; class Planctomycetia; order Pirellulales; family UBA1268; genus UBA1268. The sequence goes on along the minus strand of CAJXFK010000024.1, from coordinate 9,503 downwards.
TAATTACGACACGTACGACTTCACTTTTTTCGTCAATCGCAGCTGTAATCTCAACTTTTCCATGCGGTTGCTCTTCGACAGCATCAATGGCATTCGTTACGACATTCAAAACAGCTCGTGAAATAGCTTCCGTATCAAAGAGTAATATAGGAAAGTCTTGAGGTGTTTGGCAATGGACAGAGATGCCCGCGTCGTCCGCTCGCTGTGTGACTGTTTCAACAATTTCCACAAGAAGTGACGCCATGTTTGAAGGACTTGGTTCAGGTTTTCGATCTTTGCTGAAAGAGAGCATGTCCATCACAAGTGATGAAATCTTATGCTGGTTTCTGTTTACAATCCCCCAGCCTTTACTTGCTACTGTAAGGTCTTGTTTCTCGAGCCCCATCTCAACAAGGTAACTTCCGCCGTGAATTCCTTGTAAAATGTTTTTAATATGGTGAGAGAGCGTGGCTATTGTCTGTCCAACGGCGGCGAGTCTTTCCGACTGAACCATCGCTGAGTAATAGGTCGTATCCTCGACGGCAAGAGCAGCCTGGTGGCCAATTGCTACCATTAATTTGAGATGCTCGTTTGTGAAATGTTGGCCGCCCTCATTCATTATCTCACCTAAGGGTGTGAGCGTGTCAACATAAAGGACACCAATTTGACCGTATCTGCCCTGCATCGGAACACAGATTGCTTCATGCACGCCGGTTCGCAAGACGCTTTGCCCGGAACGAAAACGGTCGTCTCCTTGGGCGTTGCTCGTGAGAACGCCTTCGTGACGTTCAAGAACGTAGTCGAGAATCGTGCGGCTGATAGTCATCGATGAGTTCTCACCAGACTTACGATCACGACGTGCTTTCGTAATGAGTTGTCCGTTCTCCTCGTCTCGTAACATAATGCAACCACGATCGGCTTCGAGCCAGTCAAAAATGAGTTGAAGTATTCTGTCGAGAAGTTCATCGATATCGAGTGTGTGGCTCACAGCAAGCGCGGTTCGATACATTACATCGAGATTGTTTTGAGCTTGGGCAAGCCAGTGGTTCTGGGTGTCATCCTCTGGGAGTGGTGGCAGGTTCGGACCTAATTTGTCTGGGATAGCCGCAATGATGCGGGACCCATCATTATCCTCAGAGTTGGCTCCGACAATTTCAACATTCGTAGGCGGAACAAGGCCACTCTCTCCCCGTGAATAAAGGAAAACCGTGCGGCCGATCTGGATACGATCGCCAGACCGAAGTTCCGATTCAGAGATGCGGTGGTTATTGAGGAAAGTCCCGTTTGAGCTACCAAGGTCAACAAGAAGATACGCAGCGTTGCGTTTCCGGATTTCTGCATGTCTGCGGGACGCTTCGTGGTCTTCTACAGCAATGCAGTTCCCTTTCTCACGGCCGATTCCGATAGCGCGTTCGTCACGAACTGAAGCAAGTTGGGTAAGGTTAAAGTGGCTGCCGTGACCATGACCTTGAATGACATACAACGAGGGCACAGTTGAACTCCCAGAATAATAATTTCCAAACCCCTCATTTCTATCATTCTAGCATATGTCTTGAGTCTTGGCTTGTTCCGGTAACAACTACGGTAAAAAAAGATTTCACGTCATTGTTCCGCACTGCTAAAATACACTAAATGGTTTTATGGACGACGTGAATGAGTGCTGGAGTGGAGATTTATAATGAGCCTGCCAATGGTGCTAATGAGGGGTGCTTGGAGTGTGTTTCATGGGAAGGCGTGCGATTATTCAAGGCTGTTCTGCAGCCCGTTTCTAGCGTGTTCTAAATCCAAGAAAATGAGATATCGGAAGCACGAGATGAATTGTCGGTGTTCTCCATTCAGTTCTCGTGTGAATACCGTCCCATTTGTGCGACGGAGTTTATTTTTAGTTTGTTTGTTTGCTGTAAGTACAGTATTCGCAGAACCCGGAATGGACGCCACGACCAACGAGCGAGAAGATCGGCTGCGGGCCGATGTGACATGGCTTGCTGCTCCGGAGAGAGAGGGTCGTGGGCCCGGTACCCAAGGAATTCTTGATGCGGCAGCTTGGATCGGACAGCAGTTTGCGAGCATAGGCCTCGAGCCCGTCAATGGCATCAGAGAGCAGCTTTTCACCATGACGTTAGAGGCGGTCTTGCCGAAAGAGCAGGCGAACCATGCCGAGTTTGTAAAACTCGCAGCGGATGGATCAGTAGAAATTTCCTTACCACTGAAACTAGGGGAAACCTTTACGCCACTCGCAGTTGGTGGTAGCGGAACATTTGACCTGCCTCTTGCTTTTGCTGGCTATGGCATAACAGCGCCAACGCAGGAATATGATGATTATGAGCCATTAGGGCAAAACGCTGTATCAAAGGCATTGCTTGTGTTGCGGCAAGAACCCCAGAAAGACAATCCGCATAGTGTTTTTAATGGCAACCAGGCAACGCAGCATGCGGCGCTCGTCCGAAAAATTGCGAATGCAGCAGAACATGAAGCGGGTGCGGTCGTGTTTTGCAATGATGCTTCTGCAACTGAGCCGGATGCTTTGATGGACTTTCGCCGTGCTGGTGGTGGTGAGAACGGTCGCGCAATGCCTGTTCTGCAAGTCAGTCGAAGCGTTGTTGCTGACCTGATTGAACGGGCCACTATTTCACCGATTGCAACGCTTGAGTCGGAGATCGACAGAACTCTTGAGCCGAAAAGTCAGGTTCTTGATGGATGGAGGTTGAGGGGTGAGGTGACGATACAGCGGCAGCAAACAGATGCCGATAACATTGTCGGTTGTATTCCAGGTGTTGGTTTTGGGACAGAAAAGTCCGGTGCTTCGGATGTGATAGTTCTCGGTGCTCACTATGACCACCTTGGTTTTGGGGATAGTAATTCTTTGTCACCTGGCACGCGAGCAATTCATCATGGGGCGGATGATAATGCAAGTGGCACTGCAGCGTTACTGGAAGTGGCAAGACAACTGCAAAAAGAAGGCCCTTTTCCTCGGACGATCTTGTTTATTGCTTTTGCAGGAGAAGAGCGAGGACTACTTGGAAGTGGCTACTACACAGCCAATCCACTTGTACCACTTGAGCAAACGGCTGCGATGGTCAATCTTGATATGGTTGGACGTCTTGTTGATGACAAGCTGATTATTCATGGTACTGGGACCGGTGGTAACTTTGATGAACTCGTTGACCGACTCGTATCGAATGCCGGGTTCAGCGTAGCAAAAGAGCCGGGCGGGTATGGGCCAAGTGACCATTCGAGTTTTTACGCCCGCAAGATTCCAGTTCTTCATGTCTTTACAGGTTCTCATACAGATTATCACCGCCCAACAGATACGGCGGACAAGGTCAACTATGCTGGGATGGCGAGAATCAGTGCTCTCATTGCAAGCCTGGTGCGCGATTTGGCCACGGCGGGTGAGCCACCTGAGTACATTGAGGTTGCAGGAAAGCCATTCATGGGAGGCGGTGGAGATCGTCCTTACTTTGGAAGCATCCCGGATTTCGCAAAACCTGGTGGGGGCTACGCGATTACCGGTGTCTCGAAAACATCGCCTGCTGCCAAGGCTGGCCTTGAAGGGGGTGACGTCATCGTAAGACTTGGTGAAAGTGCGATTACCGGGCTTGAAGATTTTGATAGTGCACTTCGTAAGCACAAGGCAGGAGAGACTGTTGAAGTTGTCGTGCTTCGAAATGGCAAAGAGGTCACCCTTGCGGTCACGCTAGGCGACCCTCGTTGATGCAGGGGCCTTGTTTTTAAGCATTGAATTGGTCTTGAGCCACATTGCCATGCCTGACAGAATCCCGATCACGTTCGGAGATATACGTTCTCGCGAACCTACCGGAAAGGCGTCCGGTTACGGCGGTTTTCTCGTGACAATTACGCAAGGAGTGCATCTCGTGAAGCGACATTTAGTAATCCATGGAAGCTTGGCTTGCCTGTTTGTTGGCATGGTTCTCAGTCTTCCTGTACACAACGTTCATGCTCAGGGCGCGAGTCGTCCTCCAGCTACCCATCAGGCAGTCATTGACATTGGCTACATTTTTAAGAATCATGCCCGCTTTAAAACATTAATGGACAAGATGCGGGATGAGGTTATGGCTGCTGAAAACGGATTAAAAGCAGAGCGAGATCGTATTAACGGTCTTGTTGAACAGCTGAAGGGGTTTAATCCCGGTACGCCTGAATTTAAGAAACTTGAAGCAGAGGTTGCCAAGGCTCAAGGCGAGTTTAATGTTACAGCTCAACTCCAAAAGAAAGACTTTATGGATCGCGAAGCGGCTGTGTACCAAGAAGTCTTTGGTGAGATTCAGCAAGTGGTAACGAAATTTGCTCAGGAGCATGGGATTGCTGTAGTGCATCGGTTTGACGGCAACCCTGTGAATGGAATGGATCGTAATCAGGTGCTGCAAAGTATTACCAAGTCGCTCGTCTATTACGATACGACTATTGATATAACACCCGATATAGTGACAAGGCTGAACGCCGGTTCCGTTGCAAGTGCGGCTGGTCAAGCCCCTGTCAATCGGTAATGTTTTTGCCAGTATGGAGAGCAGCGGAGGCTCTTGGAGAGTTCCGCTGCTCCTCGTGCTGGGCTGAAGTCCTCAGTTCTGAGTACGTCTTTAGGTCAGCAGATATCTCGATAGCCAAGTTGGTTCATTCCTCACTAATGGGTGGGTAATTGTTTTGGAAGCTGCAACGGGAGCCGCCTCTGCGGCGAATAACGCCGTAGCGAAGTGTGTGGTCAGTAGGCCGCAGCAAACCCTTAGTCGATCGATTACGGTTGTTGGTAGAGGCTATTGGAGTGGGCTTGAGAATCGTGTTGAGTTGCGGCCAAGTGCAGCTGGCTCAGGTATCCGTTTTATTCGTGAAGACCTGGGGGGAGCATGTGTTCCGGTTTCCCTGAAAAATCGCATCGCTGCAACGAAGCGAACGAACCTCCAGGCTGGACACGTATCTGTGGAAATGGTGGAGCATTTGCTGAGTGCGTTGTCGGCTCTCGGTGTTGATTGCTGTGAAGTTGGCCTGACTGCTGCTGAGTTACCCGGCCTTGATGGTTCGGCGCGTGCCTACGTCGAGGCGATTGACAGTGTTGGTCTTCAGACTTTCAGCGGAAGTCTGACAAAGCCACTTGTTGTGCGTTCACCATTCACCATTTGTGATACGTCCAGTAACGCAGTCGTGGAAGTATCTCCACCAACAACGGATGGTCTGCGAGTCAGTTACTTTGTGGAATATCCTGGTTCGTCAATCTGGCCACAACACTATGAAGTGGTTGTGACGCCAGAACGTTACCGAGAGGAAATAGCTGGAGCACGGACGTTTCTATTAGAGGAAGAAGCTCGAAAGCTTCAGGAAAGCGGTGTAGGTCTTACTGTGACGACTCAAGACCTTGTTGTTTTTGGCCCTGATGGACCGATTGAGAACAATTTGCGTTGGCCAGACGAGTGCGCTCGCCATAAAGTTCTTGATGTTATTGGTGATCTTTTTCTCTCGGGAAGACCGTTTCACGGAGATGTAACAGCACGTAGAAGTGGTCACCGTTTGAATGCGGAGGTTGTGGCGACAGTGTTAGCTGCGGAAGGCCGGCCGGTGGAAGCGTCAGGATCCTCTTAAGAAATAAATATTGAGTGGTGCGTTGTCATTGTTAGGAGATGAAAATGAGTGGTGCACGGGTTGGTGTAGTTGGTTGTGGGCATTTAGGGAAAATTCATGCGCGGCTATTAGCCAGCCGAGATGACTGTGACTTAGTAGGTGTTGTTGACCCAGTGCCTGGGGTAGCTGCAACTGTCGCTGAGGCGCATGACTGCGAGCCATATGAATCCCCTGAAGATCTTATTGGTCGAGTTGATGTTGCAGTCGTGGCTGCGCCAACAGGGCTTCATGCAGAAGTTGCAAAACCACTGCTTGAAGCGGGAATTGATCTTCTGGTTGAGAAGCCGCTTGCAGCGAGTGTGGAGGATGCACGTGCCATCGTTGTTACGGCCCGCCGCTACGGCCGTATTGTTGCTGTCGGTCACGTGGAACGCTTTAACCCTGCATGGGATCTTGCCTGCCAGCAGTCTGGGAAACCAGTTTTCATCGAAGCAGCTCGCTTAGCCCCATTTACGTACCGTTCCCTCGATGTCGGTGTCGTTCTTGATCTCATGATCCACGACATTGATCTTGTTCTGTCGTTACAGCCGGGTCGCTTAGAGCGAATTGAAGCAAATGGTATCGTCGCTACTGGTGGGTACGAAGACGTCGTGAAAGCACGGCTTACTTTTGGGTCGGGTCTCGTTGCAGATCTTATGGCGTCCCGAATAAATCCTGTTTTGAGTCGGAGGCTTTCGATGTGGACAACGGATGCAATGGTCTCGGTAGACTTTAACGCAAAGACGATCGGTGTTGTGAAGGCCTCTGAAGAAGTAGCCGCCGGGAGATTTGTTGCTGATTCAGTTCCGCTTACAGATCGGGCTGTAGCCAAAGATGCTTTTTTTGAGCAAATACTTCCTTACCAGACGTTGCCAGTTCCAGATTCCAATGCAATTGTTGCTGAGCACGATGATTTTCTTCATTGTTGGGCTTCGAAAATAGAGCCGAGGGTGAGTGCCGCTGCCGGATCAGCTGCCCTTGAGGTCGCAACTCATGTACTTGATGCCCTTAAGTGCACAAAGCTTGGAGCCCCACCGTCTGTTATGGAAATACGAAAGAGCGCATAGTTGACACGGATCCCAGTTGTTTTTTGAGTTTTATGCGCCTGAGTTAACCTGATTGATACAACCTGAACGAAACAGTAGCCGGCGGAAGCAGTGTGACGATAATGATTCAAATGGGTTTTGAAGGTGATATCGACGAGGGTGAGGCTGTGACGCTCCATGCAAGTGCGTCTCTTAGAGGATGCTATGCATTTTTTTGTGCCGCTGTCGTGCTCTGTGGAAGTCAAACAATTGCAGATGATATGACGGCAGGCATGCCGAAACAATTAGCCTTCGATGGCTTTGGTTTCGAGACAGATTCTAATGACGGCGGTGTTGCAAAGGCGCTCGGAGACTTACGAGTCGAGGATGAGCAGCCTCTTGAAGAAGAGCCTCTGGAATTTCTTGTGAAAGGTCCGCCGAGTAGTCGGGCAGGAACCGGTGTTATGGTGGCAGAAGTTGGGCAGGACATTGCTTTCGTCAATGTTACAGCAGGTGTTTTGGCCAATCGTGACTCATTAGTAGATGGACCATCAGGGTATACCAGCAGACTATCAGTTGATTTTGAAGGTGACTCCGTGACTGGTGGTTTGGACCTCAAGACGCAGATGAGGCATACAAAGAATCACAGTACTGTCGGCATCGAATTTGGCCCTCGTTTAAAGCGAAGGTTTGGCAATGGCATGGAGTTCTTTATAAAGGGTTCCGCCGAGGCAGTTTCGCGATATGACCGAGATAGTGAGATGACGCCCACTGGTGGGCCACTGCAGCGGCCAGAAGAGGTGGGAGTAAGCGGTACGGTAGGTCTTGCGAGATGATGCGTGAAGGCGTCTACCCTCTTGCTATTCCGCTACCGAGTCAGCGAGGGAACATCTGTTTTCATTGCTAAGAATCGTGAGGACTTGTTATGCGAGGTCCCGGTTTTGGAAAAGAACGAGTGCAATGAGTAGAGCGATAGCCGAATATAAGCCCGCGTAGACTGCTGCCCATGCGAGGTACCCCCAGGGTACCGGTACGCCTCCGATCACCGCTGCTTCGATCGTGAAATGCTCAAGCACTGGTAGCAGAGTTGCAAAAAGACGGCCTACGAATCGCACGATTGCTAATTTACCGACACTTGATTGGACAATGAGTGGAACAAGATGTCCGAGCACATAAATGGTAAAGCAAATAATAAGGTTTGGTATCATCCCAACGCGTGTTGACACAGCCAGGCTCACTGCTGCTAAAAGAATGGTTTCAAGTAGGGAAAGAACAAGACCTGGAACAACGGTGACCATCTCTGTCGCACAGTCTGCCCAAAGAGGTGCTGTTTTTGATGATTCTCGGGCATCATAGACCACCTTTAGGCTCGTGCTCGACATCAGGACTGCTCCAAGGACCATGAAAATGAGAAGCGCGACGAGTGATAGTCCAATGAATTTACCAATAATAAATTGTCTGCGCGTGAGTGGTTTTGAGAGTACGGTAAGTGCCGTCCGGCCTTCGATTTCATCAGACACAGTGACGCTTGCTGTCCAGATGACAACAAGCAGGGCTAATATTTTGACAAGTGTAAGCCCACTATCCTTCAGCATTTTCACGTCTTCACCAAACGTGTTGTAAGGAATCACAATAAAAGTCAGTAGAAGAACTATGCCGGCAACAATCGCTACAGTGAAGATGGGTTGTCCGATAGCCTCTTTCATAGTTGCTGATACGACAGCCGCAACTCTTCTTATGCTAAGACGGAACAGTGAGTAAAGAAGGACTATGATTAGCAATGTTGCCGTAGTGATTGGCAGAATAGCCACTTCCGGAAATTCTGGCACGAGCCTCCAATTAATTGTGAGGTGAGCTGCCTGTGCATTTTTTTTACTGTTTAAATTTGTTGCTTCAATCTGTGCTTTTTTCCCAAGGAATGGGTTCGGCTTGCCAGCAGATTTTTCCCATGACCACGGCGACTCTTGGTCTAGATCAATATTAGGCACTTTGAGGAGAGCGAAGCCTTCAATAGGCTTTTGCGTTCGAATCGTGATTGGTTGATCGGTGTCGAAAGTGATAGTTTCAAGTTCCTGCGGTCGAAGCGGGAGCTCGATCGTCTCTCTTTCACTTTCAGGCTCAATGGTGACTACCGTTGATGAAGTATTGACCGTCAGTAGTCGACTCAGCGATTGGCCAATACTCCGGACTGGGACAAGAGGAGTCAGAGCAATCGCCGTTCCAGATGCAGCCAAGAGAAGCCATGCAAGTGGTCCAAGGAAACCGTCATGCAAACTGGCTTTGGCTTCTGCGGCAGCTCGTGGTGCGATCATTCGCAGAAGCCCCCATAGTGCCACAAGGACCAATGATGCAATAAGAGCACCCATGCCGACGAGCCAGATCGGCGGTAACGAAATGAGCCAACGGTTTGCAAAGAGCGGGGTAATCATGTGTGCGTTCAATCAATAAGAATTACATGGAAAAGATTTAAACGGTCTCGTGTTTGCGAGCCCCCATACTATTTTCTATTGTGGCATCGCACCCAACTTTTCGAAAGATGGGGCCTTCAGCCACCGGCAGGTGTTCTTTTTTTCTATTCGGATTGCATCACTAACGGAAAATCAATCTTTTTTAAGCGGGCCTGCAAGCACTGTGGCCGATGATTCTGCGAGTTTCCATTCGCAGAGGATTCGATGAAGATCCTCTCGTGAAATTGTGTCGAGTGTCTTCAAATCATCACTCACCGATCGATATCGGCCGAGGTGGGACCATTCGAGACCGAGGCTAAAGAGCCGTTGTCGAGGTCGTTCTCCTGCCAGGACAACCCGGCTCAGAAGCTTATTTCGTGCTTGGTCGACCTCGCTGTCGGTGAGCCCTTTTGTCGCTGCTTCGTAAATTTCAACGACACGG
>CAJXFK010000023.1 GCA_913052575.1 uncultured Planctomycetaceae bacterium | reverse complement strand
CTGGTGTGAGTTTGCCTTCAACAATTTTTACATCATCAAAAAATACAGCTCCGGGTTGCCCCATATAGCTTTCGAGGAACAGTCTCACCTCGGTGCTGTCATCAGCGGTGTAAAATGTGAAACGCTTTTCTTGCCAAGCATCTCCTGCCGCAGAGTTTGTCTTTGCGTACTGTGTGCCTGAGTCGACACCAAACGATGCCCATGCACCTTCGAGGGAGCGGAGTCGAACAGCAAAGCTGTACCGAGTTTTTGGTTGAAGACCGGTAATACGTTGTTCAACACGAACGGTATCTTCTGGCGTGGCAGCCAGTTTCAGAACGCCTTCGCTGAGTGTTGCTGCACCTGCAGGCCCTGAAGACTGCCAGCCAGAGAGGTCTCCAGTTGAAAAGTCGGCATTGCGGACGAAGTTGTCATCAACACGAGGAGGAAGGTCTTCCGGTGGAGTTGTATCTGGTGGTGTCACATCTGGCGGCGATACATCTGGCGGAGTCGTGTCTGGTGGCAGTGGATTGACGGGTTCTGGTGCCGGCGTGCCGTTGGCAGGCTCCAGACGAATGTCGTCAATGACGACTGGTGCTGTTTGTTGACGATATGCCTGAAGAAAGACGGTGACTTCAGACACGTTTTCAGCTGTTACAAAATCAAGTGTTTGACGCCCTGATGCGTTGTCACCAACCGAGATTTCAGACCATTTTCCGGCATGGCCACGAACACCGGCGTAGCCATAGCTGCCACCAGCACTCGTGAGTGAAAAAGATAATCGGTAGCTGGTAGAGGGATCAACTGCGACCTGTTGGAGAAGTGCGGCTGTTCCTTCCGCACTTGGTGTCAGCCGTAATACGCTTCCGGCACCACCTAGAATTGTCTCAGCGTTTCCGCCAGCTGAGCTGATATTACTCCAGCCACTGAGTTCCGATTCAAAGTCACCGTTGGTTAGCAGCGAGTCGCCTGCGTTGGGAGGAGGTGTTTCAATTGGTAGCTCTGGAGGTAATTCTGGAGGTAATTCTGGAGGTAGTTCTGGAGGTAGTTCTGGAGGTGTTGCAATTGGTGGCTCAGGTTCTGGTGAAAGTGGTGGAGAGGCAGCCAGGGCAAGTTGAATGTCATCTATGCTGACAGGTGCTGTTTGCTGACGGTATGCCTGAGCAAATATTGTGACTTCAGATACATCTGCACTCGTTTCAAATTCGAGCGAGTATCGCCCCGCCTTATTTTCTCCTGTAGAGAGTTCAGACCATTTCCCGGCATGGCCACGCACGCCCGCATAGGCATAGCTATCGCTGCTGCTGTTCAATGTGAAAGAAAGTCGATAAGCCGTGCCCGGGGAGACCGGTACCCGCTGTATAATTTCGGCCGTGCCAGTATCAGTGGGTGTAAGGAGAACACCTGGGTCGCCCACGTTGATGACTTCAACATGAGCCGTTTCTGTTGCCTGGACAATCCAGTCAGCGAGTCCTTCAGAGAAATCTCCGTTCGAAAGATCGGCTGTCATCAAATAGCGATTTTCAAGCGACTCGTGAAGGAGATGAACGTTTCTTTGTTGTGTTGACAGTCGAGCTTTGCGTGCCATGGTGTGTGCCTCATGGTTGCGAGGTGAAGGTCTAATGAAAGCCTCTTTGTTTCTATTCTCGATCATCAGAATTGTTTAGATGCTGCGGCAGGAGCCTGTTTGTTTTCAGTAATGATGTCCTTGTTTTTTTGTCAGGCGACACATGACAATATGAGAATCTGAATGTTTGCACGTCCGATATCGTGCAGGACGACCTTTTGAGGAAGTCCTCAAAAGTCAATCAAATGTGAGAAGATTCAGACTGCTTATGCAGAAGGCGCTGTTATGCCTGCAACAGGCGTAATAGTTGGTGCCGGCCCAAAGATTGGGTCATGCTTCCACGCTCGCCCAAGTCGTGCTGAACGGCGAAGGAGATCATCGGTTACAACCAGGACAGCCGGTAGAAGAATAAGTTCGGCGACCGTTGCGGCAGCAACTGCAGCACACGCCAGTCGTCCGAATCCAGCAAGGGATGGCACGCTGCTGACAGTAACCGCTGCAAAGCCAACGCTAAGAATCAACCCACCAAGCACAACAGGATTTCCAGTTTCGACAATCGCACGCCGCATGGCGCTCGCAACCGAAACACCTTCGCGACGGTTCCTTGCCAGTGCTGCCATGACATGCACAGTGTCATCCACTGCAAGGCCAAGGCAGACGTTAAAAACAATGACGGTCGCTGGGTCGAGTGACCGACCAGTCAGCACAAGAACAGCCGCAATCACAGCCAGCGGAAACACATTCGGGATCAGGCTCACAATGCCTGCAACAGGTGATCGGAAGGCAAGGGCAAGGATGATGGCAATCACGGCTACTTCCAGAAGGAGGCTGCCGCCGAGATCGGTAATGAGCTGCCTGATGTTTTTCGCCGAGATTACGGACATGCCAGCAAGTTGAAAACGCCACCCATCGTGTGTGACTGCTAAGGCACTAAGCTTCTTGTCGATGTTTCCGTAGACCGTTTCAAGCTGGCGGGATCCGGCATCACGGACTCGAGCGCGAACAATAGCCATGCGTGCGTCCGGATCAATCATTTCATCAACAGCATCAGCCGAAAGTCTGGCACGCGCTCGCGGTGGCATTGAGTTTGTGACGGATGCCAGTGAGAGCGGCCGACTGGTTGCGTCCGAAGCGTTCAGGATGGCATGCACTTCATTGAGTGTGCCCAGGAGTTCATCACTCCTCCAGCTCACTCCTTCAGGCCAGCGAACAATAACATCAACACCCATGACACCACCAAACTCTTCATCAACGGCAATAAGCGCTTGTGAGGAGGCTGCTTGTCGAGGAAGCGAGTCGACCACACGATTGTCTGCGTCCACTTGCATTCCAATTGCTGTCAGGAGCAGTGTTCCAACCAGACCGACTGCTGCAATTGGACGAGCATGACGGATCGAAAAGGCTGTAAGCGTGCCGGCAATGCGGCTTGCCAGTCGCCAGGAGCGACCCAGACGCAGACCTTGGCAGAATTGAGTTGATGCAAGAAGTGGCGTCAGCAGTGTGACGGCTGCAAAACTTGCGAGTGCTCCTGCAGCCGCTGCGATACCAAAGGTACGGACAGCCTCAATACGAGCAGCTGCAAGTGATGCAAAACCAACAGCCGTGACGATGCTCGTGAGCCCGCATGCTGTTCCAACTCGTTTGATCGCATTGCTTGAAGCAATGATCTGATGCGTACCACGGCGAACACTTCGTCGCATATCTTCAATAAAATGAATCGAATCACACGTTCCGACAACAAGAGCAAGAGACGGCACCACACTTGTGAGTAGATTGATGGGTGCCCCAAAGAGCCCGAGAATACCCATCGCCCATACGGCACCGATGGCTGGTGGAACACACGCAACAATGGTTGATCGGAGGCTCCTGGCAAGTACTGCAGAGAGAATGAGAGCGAGTGTCAGCCCAAGTGAATTGAAGATCAGCATGTCATTACGCAAAGCGAGAGCGGCTTGATGTCTGAGAGCTGGTAGGCCTGTAAGTTGGGCAGTGATACCGTCAGCGTGAAAGTTCGTAAGAGTTGACTCAATAGCTTCGACCGCCTGCCCGAGATGTGGAGGTTGATCAGCACCAGCTGATAACCGCACGATGAATAAAGCGGTCGTTCCATCAGTTGAGAGGAGTTGTCCGTTGACTAAGGGATGCTCCTGAGCGCGGGTGCGTGACTTGCGAAGTGACTCAGCATCAAGTTCACCAGACGTCTTTGGGATAACAGGAAGAATTGCCCCAGCTACACCTTCCCGCCGAACCTCAAACATTGAGCGTACTCGGTCGACATCAGGAATCGCCTGCAGGTTTTTCACGAGGACACGAAGTTGTGAAAGACCGGGCTCGTGGAAAAAATCATCTTGTTGGCATTTGACACGAATGATGCAATCACGATCAGGTGCACCGAAGCGATTTCCGATGGCGTCAACAAGTGCAAACTCTTCATCAACACGTGTAGCATCAGCTCCGCCAAGTAAACTTGTTGGACGTACACTGCGAAGAAGTGACCGAAGGTCATCATCAATCCGAATCTGGCTGAGTCCGTAGCCCGCGAAACAAGAAATTACGATGACGGCAAGGAGGCTCCATCGTCGCCAGTTTCCGCTATTGGCAGGAGGTGGTACTCGTCCGGGTCCACAATCCAACCGCGACACGTCGGTGCTCCGCACTGGCATCGGATTGCTGCGTCCGCTGGCCAGCAGTAATCGATGAGCAATTGCTCGCCCGGAACTATTGGTCGGATTATTTGCAGCCACAGCCGATCTTCCTGCAAGGTGGTTTCTTCATCGTCCCAGTAGAAAATTTCACAGTTCGGATCGCAACTGTGGTTCAGGAAACGTAGGGGTGCGGTGGGTTCTAGGAGTTTTCCGCTCGGAAGTGCCATGCAGTAGCTGGAGTCTTCCGGGTAGTCGTCGAGCACTTTTCCATGGATTTCGCTAAGAAGTATGTTCTCGTAAAGCCGGCGCCGGGCGAAGACTCCTTTTCCGACAGACGTCTCGGCGACACGAACAATTCTGTTGAGTGATGTACTGGGTGATTGGTTTGTTTCTGGAATTTTGTGGGTATTGAGATCAAATGGTTGGTGGAAAGAATCTAAATTGAACGGAGCAGTTGGCATGGGCGGAACAAATTTTTCTATGCTGTTATATAAGGGGCTGGTGTAGGGGGCTGCTTGTGTTGTGCGAGTCTGGTTGTGCAAGTCTGTGTGAATGAAAAAATCTGTGGCCCGGGAGCCCGGTTCACAGCACCAATGTTGAAAGAGAATGTACCGATGAAGGATGGCAGTCGTCAATTAGGTGGCAGTGCGATATTAAGATTTTTTTTCGGGCTAATTGCACTCGCTGCACTAAACGGAGTGAAAGCTGAGCAACCGGAAGTACGGCACGATGAGAAACTGTCAAATGTTCGTATTGCGTGCTTTAATGTTCAAGCTCTTACTGTACCTGATGAGTGGAGTCGTTTTGCTCACTTTCGCTTTCCGCTAGGACGAATGCGACATCTTGAAAGTGTGGCTGCGGTCATAGAGGCCGTGAATCCTGACGTTCTTGTTCTTTCAGAAGTGTCGTCTCGTGAATCCTGTGATGCACTGGTAAGAGTGCTTCGTGAAAAAGGACTTGGTGATTTTCAGGCATATCATGTTGACGGCCGGGACAGCTACACAGGGTTTGACGTTGCGCTTGTCTCTCGTCTGAAACCTGATCGTATTGAAGGGAAAATGATTCACCTCTTCGCACCAGATCGAACACCAAAGCTTCGTGATGTGCAGCAAGGGACGGTGCCACTGCCATGGACAGCGGAGCGGTACACGAAATCAAAGCAGGATGGTGAGGACGTCGAAGCGATAGCCGTCGTGAAGCGTCATATGGTCTGTTTCTTAAGTGTTTTCGGAAAAAAACTGGGATTGGTTGGGCTCCATCTGAAAAGTAATCCGAGTGATTCTGAGGCGAACGCGCAGCGGACTGCAGAGGCTGCGATTGTCCAGCGTATTGTACAGCGGGAGATCATTGCACGGGGGTACGCACCCATCATTCTTGGCGACATCAATGACTACGATCCTGATGTCGAAATGGCGGACGCCACACGGGAGACGCAGACGTCCGTGTTGCGAATGCTGAAGGATTATGATCCCCACCAAGAAGGAGACGAGCTCGTCAATGTTGCTTCATATATCTCGCGAGTAGCCGATCGATTTTCATCTCATTGGGATTACAACGAGAATGGGGCAGCAGACGGAGACGATGTCTTTACATTGATCGATCACATTTTAATTGACCAGCGATTATCTGCCGGGATTAAACGCGCGTTCATCTGTCACGCAAGCAGCCTTGATACTTCTGACCATTTTCCTGTGATCGTCGATATCGACCTTTCACTCGTGGCAGTAGACCCCTGATTGTGCTGCAACTGACAGTCAAAATCCCAATAAGGTGTTACGCGCTCATTTCTTTTCGGATTTTTTCGAGCAGGACTTTTGTAGCCTTAATGCCATCAGACTCGGAAATATTTTTACCTTCATATTCAACACCGACATATCCATGGTACCCGGCATCAAGGACGAGTTTGAGCATTCGTCGGTAATCAGTCTTTGTTTCATCACCCTTGGTATCAAAGTCGTGGCTTTTTGCACTCACACCCTTTGCGTACGGCATGAGTTCTTCAACACCTTTGTAGCGGTCGTACTCTTTGAAATTACCGAAGTCAGGGAGTGTTCCTGCATTCGGTAGATTAATTTTTTTCATGACGCCAGCAAGCCATTTGCCGTTACTGGAGAGGCCACCATGATTTTCAACAATGACATTGAGTTCTAGTTGGGCCGCGTATTCAGCGAGACGAGAGAGGCCATCGACAGCGAGTTTCTGTTGCTCTTCATCGGTCCCTTTGCTGGCAGCATTGACGCGGATGGAGTGACAGCCCAGCCGTTTTGCTGCCTCGACCCAGGGAAAATGGTTCTCAATTGCAGCCGTTCGTGCTTTTTCGTCTGGGTCACCAAGTTTACCAAGCCCATCACACATGATGAGTACATTGGTGACGCCTTCATCAGTTGCTCGCTGGTTGAGTTGGGCAAGGTAGTCGTAATCTTTTGCCTTGTCTTTAAAAAATTGATTGACGTATTCAACGGCATCTATGCCATACGTCCGTTTGGATTCTCGAGGAAAGTCTAGGTTGTCTATTTGGCCCTTGAATAAAGCTTTGTGAAGAGACCACTGGGCGAGAGAGATTTTGAAAAGGGGAGCAACAGCTGGATTTGTATTTTGTGCATGAATGATTCGGCGTTGTGATGCAACGAGGAGACCAGCCGCGGCCATCCCAAAAGTTCTACGACTGATTTGAACGTTTTGGCACGATGGATGTATTGGCTGATGAGGCATGAGGTGTCTCCAGATTTATGGTTTTTTAGTCTGATTCAGGTCTATAGGTTGTACCGCAATAGCGAAGTGCTACAGCAACAAAAGCGACTGCTGCACAAAGCATTATTGCTGTAAAAAACCAGTAATAGTTTGCTCCCGAAAGCCATGCGTTGAATGGCGGTCTGCTAATCATAGCATTGATTACAGCAGTGAACTCATTTCCAATTGCAACGCTTGCAAGATAGCAGCTCATCACAATCGATTTGATGCTCGGCGGTGCTTGAGTATAGCTAAATTCGAGGCATGTAATACTAACCATGACTTCAGCCGCAGTAAGCAGCGCGTATGCGAGTACCTGCCAGCCGATGGAGGGCGTTTGACCCGCCTCAATCCACATTTGAATAAAACCACTTATTGAAAAGGCTGGCACGGTTAAAAACATTCCGAGGCCGATTTTACGTAGTGGAGTTAAAGGAAAAACCTTGTGAATTGCTGGATAAATGACATACGAAAATAGGGGGACGAAGATGAGTATGAATAGTGGATTGACGGCTTGAAGCTGACTTGGCAACCAGGTTATTCCAAGGAGTTTCATATCCATTGATTTTGCTTGAAGCACCCATGCACTCGCTGTTTGGTCGAAAAGACACCAAAATGCTGCGACACAAAGATAGATTGGGATTAAGCTACCGAGTGCTCGCAGGCCTTCGCCGCTTAATGCTTCACGAAAAAAAGCTTTGCCTCGAGGAGGCACGTGGATAAAAGTGTTTCTGCCAAGCCAGAAGACGAGCGTCGCAATTGCCATCAGGATTCCAGGGACACCAAAAGCAAGTGATGGGCCCGGTGTAATTCCAATGGTTGCTAGTGGTTCCGCGAGGCTCCCGAATACGTCATGAAAACTCTTTGGGTCGAGAAGTATTGGGGTGAGTAGTGTGCTTGCCAACGCGCCCAAGTTGATAGCGAGATAAAACCAGCCGAAGATACGGCTGAGTAGGTGTCTATTGCCAGATCCAAACTGATCACCCACATGAGCTGACACGCAAGGTTTTATCGCGCCTGTTCCAACGGCAATAAGTGCGAGGCCTATCCCAAGGCCGAGCCGTGTTTCATCAACAGCAAGAGAAAGGTGGCCGAGGCAATAGATGATCGACAGCCAGAGTATTGTGCGGTACTTTCCAAAAAGCCAGTCAGCGAGGATTGCGCCAACAAGTGGAAAGAGATATCCAGCAACAACAAAAGAATGAAGATAAAACTTTGCATCAGTGTCACTCATCACGGCCAATTCACCACCGCGATTGACGAGATGTTCCGTCATAAAAACAGCTAAAATAGCTTTCATGCCATAAAACGAAAAACGTTCGGCGGCCTCGTTTCCGACGATATATGGAATACCACTCGGCATTCTGTCGGTTTTAGACGGTGTTGTTCGATAAGATGGTGTCATTACGTATTTATGCCTGACAGCTTTCCGGAAGCATATCGTCTTACAATACCTTGAAATTAACAACCAAGAGCATGAATCAAACAAGAGCATGAATCAAACACCACCTCATTGGCAAGGAGAACTCCCTGAAGGATGGCTTCTTGTGACTGTTGATCGGCTTCCGGCGTGGATGCTTTCCCCGTTTGGTGCAACATGGGCATCTAATCCAACCCTCTGCCAGCTTGCTTCGGCTGGTCTGACATGTGATCGAGTACTTGCTGGAACAATAGATTCATCTCAAACGCTCCGTGAACTCGCGATGGGACATGCGACCGACTGGCAGGACACCGCCGCTGGGCCACTCGCTGCTGCCGAGGCACGTGGGTGGAACGTGACAGTCGTCACAGATGTCGAGGAGCAATTCTCCGACCTCATGTCGCAGTTTTCAAATATGAATGTTGTTCGTGTTGCACCTCAACGTTTGTCGGTGACAGTTGCGGCAGAAGAGGAAAGTAGTTGTGGGCGTGTCTTGGGTGCTGCTGTGCACGAGTTCGAAAAAGGGCAGACAGATCTTTTGTGGTGTCACCTTGGCAGCCTCGGTGTGTCATGGGATGCACCGCAGGTTTGGCGAGATGGGTTTTTTGATGAAGATGATCCGCCGGCAGGAAATTCTGCTGAGATTCCAGAGTTTACAGTCACTCAGGAAACAGATCCTGATCGGGTGAGTGCGGTGCGACAGATCTTCGCTGGTGAGATTGCGCACATGGATGAATGGCTTGGTCGACTTGTAACAAGCGTCAGTGCCAGATGGCAGCGATTCGGCATGCTCTTGCTTGGACTCCGGGGTCTCCCTCTGGGGTTACATGGTCAAGTCGGGGTTGGGTCCGATGAGCCAGCACCGTACACAGAACTGAGTCACCTGCCGGCGATCCTCGTCGATCCAACAGATCGGCAGGCAAGCCAACGATTTGGTGGGCTTCTTATGCCAGCGGACTTAGGTGTAACAGTAGGTGAACTGATTGTTGGTGTAGAGGGTGAGAATAGATTGTCTGAACGATTGGAAAAAATTCCACAAGGAGTAGGAAGAAGCATTCAACGTCTCTTTGGCGATGATGCCGGACTGTGGCGGCGTGGTTTTCGAGACCGAGTGTGCAGCGTCGGTGGCGGCGGTCGGGCACTCACTGTTGCTGGTTGGTCCCTTGTTGAGCCACGTGACGAACAGCCGCAGCTTTTTCTGAAGCCTGATGATTTCTTTGACCTGTCTGATGTTGCAGATCGGTCCCGAGAGGTTTCAGAAGCCCTCGCAGACTGCCTTGATGCCCTAGGCCGCCAGTGTTCTGGTGCTGTTTTGGATCCTTTGCCAGGGGTATTGGTGAATGAGGGATTAAACCGTCGATAGTCCAAAGAGTGCGATTTTGCTGCTGATCTGGTTTTGCCCTCAAAACCCTTGATTGATAGTATCCCGGCATCACTGAAACCTTCATGTTCCCTATCAAACAGGTGGATGGTGAATTTCGCTGACGGTGCGATTCCGTTGCAGATCTACTGTGTGAAATTTTACTGTAATGGCTCTCAATCAGGTTGCCCACTTGTTCAAGGTGCTCTTCATCCTTGTCGTAACGGTAGTTGTGCTACCGCGCGCGTCGTGTGCAGCTGAATCTGATGCGCCACCACCTGTTCGGCTACGAATTGAGTGGGGGGGCGGCGATAAACAGTCGTGGACAGGGCGTATTGAGGTCCAGACAAATCCTTCATCGAAAAACATTGTGCCGGATAATTTCATTAGTAGCCGGTCGGAAGAAGATATTGATTGGTGCTTGCTTACGGAAAAAGCAGATGAAGCTATTGGACTGCATCGAGACGGATCAGCCCTGGTTATTGAGAATACGCGGCCGCTCGATGGGGGTGGTATCGACTTACGGATTCATGATTGGCAGTCAAAGCATTTACGGATTTGGTTGCGTCCAACGGATACGGGTGTTGGGGAAACAGGAGTTGGAATCGAGGGCTCCGTTGCTGCATTTTTGGTCGACCAGTCTCTGCATCAGCTTGATGGTAGTGGCAATCGTCTAACGATTGGTCCAGTAGCAGGAGATCTCTTGCGAATGCGATTTACTCCACCGGCATCGCCCGATGGAAAGTGGCTGTCCGAGAAGACGGCTCGTATCAATGTTTATCCGTTGCTGCCAAAACGTGCGGCAGGATATGGGAACGTTAACCTCCGTCTCGTTTTGAAGAACCTTCGAACAGGCGAAGAGTTGCAGACGCAATCTCAGCCATTGCTCCCTTTTGAATCAGTGGCCGCTGTTGAGGGCATTGTTCTAGAGGAATGGAAGCCAGTTGTTTTTGAGTGTGAAATGCCACCCGCGCCTGGTGTGTATCAATTTGAAGTAGAAGCAGTTGAGCAGGGCAGCCTGCGATGGTCTCGCTCGTTGGCGTCGTCCACAAAAGAGTTTGTAGTCTCTCCTCAAATCATAACGCCAAGCGTAGAGGGTGACGGTGCGTGGGATTTGGTCTATGAACTTGACCCCGGGAGTCCACGTTTGCATGAACGATTACGCCGTCTACCGGGGCAGGCAGCAGCATCAATGGCGTCCATGAGGAGGCTGTCGCTGCCGGCGATGCCGATGCCGTCGCTTGGAAATGCCGCCGACCGAATGCCTTCTTTGTCACTACCGAAAGTGCCAATGCCGGGCCTTCCTAAGGTACCTTCTGTTGATAGCCTTATGCCACGGTTTAATGGTCTACTCTCGACTGGACATTCGACAGTTGAGCCGCATGAACTCGGCGCAATGCTTCGGCTCCCGCCAATGAGTGCTTCCGGAGTACCGACATGGGAAGGCATTGTGATTACTGACGCCGTTCCTGGGCGACCACATGCTGTAGAAATCGTGTACCCGAGTGATCAGCATGTTGCTGTTGGTGTGTCAGTACTTGAGCAGAACGCCGGTGATGCGTTTGTCTTAGTTCAGCATGACGGTGGATTTGAGGTGCCACGGTCGCTTGCCGGTGAGCCGGTCGTGCTTCGGCAGCATCGGTTTGTCTTCTGGCCGAAAACCCGATCACCGTTACTTGTGATCAGTAATTCATCGCGACGACAGACAGCAACAGTTGGCCGTGTGGCAGTGTACCGTGGGCCCAAGAGAATGAATGACTCCGTGTTGCCGGTGAGTGGCTATGGGGAGCGTCGAATTTTTGTACCAGTACCGCGGAAGGCAACGTTGGCGTTGTCCGGTGGTGACGTCGGTGCTGACCAGCCAGCTGGCTGGGTTCGCTGGTACAACGAAGTGCGGCAGACTGCGGAGCGGCTAAAGAGTCAGCATGTAACTGGTTTGGCTGTTGATGTGTACGCTGGTGGTGCGAGCCTTTGGCAGTCAGCCGTAACTGCCGGAGGGCCACGCTGGGAAGGGGGCTCAGGCAATCCTTCATTCGATGAGGAGAACCGCCTCGCATTACTCTGTCGCACGTGTGAACAGGCGGGTATGGAACTCGTTCCTACGCTTCGGTTTGACGGTGTTCATCCGCAACTTGAGAGTCTTCTTGCACGTGACGGATGCCAGCCTGGGATTTTGTGCGTAGGTCGCGACGGTGAAGTTCGTGAGGCATCCGAGACACTGGTGAGCCGCCATTACAATGTTCTTGATCCTCGTGTTCAGGCTGCTGTGCTTAATGTTGTGGCCGAGCTTGTTGAGCGGCTGCGAGGATCTGGAATTGTTGACGGTGTGGCCCTCGTGCTGCCTGCTGAAGGCTGGCTTCATTTGCCCGGTGTTGCCTGGGGACTCGACGACGCAACGTTTCTCAGGTTTGTGCAGCAGACCGGAAAGGGGAAGCATGTTCTTCAGGACTCGGGCCCCAATCGATTTGTGACCCGTGCTGCTGCGGTTGAAGGGGAGCTGCGTTCGTCATGGCTTGCATGGCGTTCAGAGCAGATAGCAACACTCCATCAAAACATTGCTCGTACGGTTGCAACTGAGACTGGTTGGAATTACTACATCATGCCAACGACGTTGATGTTTACTGGTTCGGTCGCTGA
This sequence comes from uncultured Planctomycetaceae bacterium, assembly GCA_913052575.1. GTDB lineage: Bacteria > Planctomycetota > Planctomycetia > Pirellulales > UBA1268 > UBA1268. Next base: position 16,150 of record CAJXFK010000023.1, on the reverse strand, counting down.
GCGATTCAGGCCAGTTGTTGCTGGCCAGCCACAAGAGCAGGCGGTGTTATACGAGCTTGGTCTTGATCCAGCAGCATTAACGCATTCTGAGAATGCTGTTTTTGTTGCACCTCGGCTTCACTCTGTCACTGAAGATGAGATAGCTGCCGCAACGATTGCGACTGCCAATCAGTCGGCATCAGTATCAGCTTGGGAGCGTCGTGCATCACGGAGAGGGCTTGCTCTTCTCGAACAGCCGAAGCAGGTGGATATTACAGCGGTACTACCACATGGACCGTTTGATGCATCGGAATTCTTAGGTTCGAGTGTTGTGCACGCAGTAAGTGGTGGAGCCAAACGGCAAGAGCCGTTGCTGTTGGGTCTGGCAACAGCAGATGCGGAGGTGATCTTTGATGAGTCACTTCGTTGGGCTGAACTGACAGTGAGTGATGCTGCTGTTCGGCAGGCTTTTTTGTCTTTTCCGAAGCGAGATATGCAGTCTTTAAAGGGCGTTCCTGCAGAGTTCCCCATTCGTTTTGTTCGGGGAAATAATTCTTCGTGGCTTCTTGTTGGAAACGCTAGTCGAATGGCAGCGGATGTGAATGTAAGTCTCAGCGGTGCCGTAGAGGGAGTCGATGTTGTTACCAACCAGGACTTTTCCACGGTGGATAATCAACTGGTGGTCGGTCTTTCACCATGGAGCCTACGCGTGATCCGGCTTCATGGACCAGGAGCAGACACTCAGCCGAATGCAGCAACGGTCCGTTTCGAGGAAGGTGCTGTTCAGATGATTGAGGAGAGTGTGGCCGATTTACGGAAACGCCAAGCAGTGTTGGAAACACCTCCACTCATCACAGTATTAGATAATCCGGGGTTCGAATTGCCGAGGCTCGGTGGTGGCGTTACAGGGTGGGAACTTATCGAGAGTGCTGCGGGGCAGCTTGAATTAATTGATACAGTCTCACCAACGGTTGGTAGTGATGAGAAAAATCAAGCTGTTCGAATGACTTCAGTCGGGGAGCTTGCGACGGTACGGAGTAATCCATTCCAGCCACCCCACACGGGCCGCCTGAGTGTTGCTGTGTGGCTGCGGTTGCCTCCCTCGGGGCCTCAGCCTCCTTTTCGGATTGCCGTAGAAGGCGTTGAGAATGGTGAGCAGTATTACCGGTTTGCGCCAGTGGGTTCTGCGGCTGGTGGCCGCCCGCTGCACGAAGGATGGAACCGTTTTGTCTTGCAAGTTACAGATCTTCCGAGTGATCCGAACGAGTCCTTGCGTCTGAGGTTCGATATGCTCGGTCCAGGAGTTGTAGAAATTGATGAGGTGGAGGTCTATGACTTGATATTTAATCAATCTCAGCAGAATGAGCTTCACGCACTGCTCGATGAGATGGAGAGTGAACTTGCGGCTGGATCAACGGCACGAGTTCTTTCGAGGCTTGAGGGCTACTGGCCACGATTTCTGCAGGCGACCGTAAGTGATGAGCAGGCAGAACGGGTTGCAAAACGAGTTGCCCGTCGTGCAGAGCGACGCGTTAAGGCTGAAGATGAAGCCGTCGAAGAGGATGAAGGTTTCTTCGATCGAGTCCGAGGATGGTGGCGGTAGTCTGATTGGGCTTTGGCTGGGCTCTGCTTTGGATGGGCTCTGTTCGGATGGTCTTTGGTGAGATCTCATTTCGAGTCGCTACCACCGCTTGTTACCGAAGCCTGTTACCCCGGCGGCCAGCTGAGTGGGCGGCCGCCGAGAAGGTGTATGTGCAGATGGTTTACCGTTTGACCTCCATGATCACCGCAATTCACGACGAGACGATATCCCTCTTCGAGATGAAGTGAGGTTGCAATTTCTGTTGCCACTCGGATGAGGTGACCGAGCAGAGGAGTGTCTGCATCGGTCACATCAGCGAGGCTCGAGATAGGCTTTTTGGGAATAACGAGAATGTGGGTCGGTGCCTGAGGTGCAACGTCATGAAACGCCAGGCACTCATCATCCTCGTGTTCGATACGGGCAGGTATCTCCCGACGGATAATCTTGGCGAAAATCGTCTCAGCCATTGGTTGCTGTTTTCTTTTTTCGTGATCGACGTTTTGGAGGACTCGGTATTGCCCATTCCTTCGTCAGCATTTCAAAGACTTCAGGAGTCTCATATCGGATGATATTTTTTCCTTCAGGCATTGGTCCAACAAGTGAACGGAAGACAGGTGCTCCCCTGAGTTCAAGATCAGTACTACAGTCATCGATACCAACTTGAAGGTGAGATACTGGAATATCTTCAGCCTTATCGAAGTCATGAGTAATGAGTTCGCCGTTACGTCCCCGTGTTACAACTCGCCAAGTATCTTTCGCCATCTGTCTTCTCCTCTGAGGCTGTGGGACGGCCGGCCATGGCATCCACTGCACCTTTCTTTCATTACAAAAGAGATCGGTTCACGGAAGGAGATTAGTGACGTTCAGATTCACAGGCTATCCTGATCGTTATAAACCGGCCTTCGTCCGTATGGTTCATTTAGCCGGTAAGAGCCGTACAAATAGTCGTGAAGAATCGACGTCTCGTTGTTTTCATTTCCTGCAATACAACAACATGTTTGTGATATGCATGCCGTTCATAAGAATGAAACCGAGTAGCAGATAGTTCGAAATGACGTGATTTGCTTCGTCTCTCCATATATAGCTTTCAGACGTTGTGTGGACGTTCACTCCTGCCGTCATAATGAAATGAAAAATTGCAGGAAGAGAGACATTTTAAAGGGTGTCAATCATGCATTCTTTACTTTTGGTGAGGGCATTCTTAGAAACCATTTCAACCAGACTGAATGTGCAAAATTCCACGGTTTTTGGGGCTAAAAGTTCTGCACTCCACATAAAGCATGCTCAAAATGTAAAAAAATCTTGCCAGGCCTGAATTACCTAGATACCCTAAGTTTTCGGCATGGATGACGTTCCAGAACGAGACTAGCCGTGTATTGAGTTCAATATGACGGTCTACCAGTAGTTCAGTTCGAAGTGTTCATCCTCGGTGGCAGATGTTTTGAGCAATGGATTGCGTTTTGAAATTCACTATTTCAAGCAATATACGTATCCATGAAAGAATTTACCCTGCTCACTGGTGCAACCGGTCTTCTCGGGCAATATTTATTGCGAGATCTGCTCGCAAGAGGTCTCAGAGTTGCTGTGGTTGCTCGGCCTTCCAAAACATTAGATGCTCGTTCTCGAGTGGACGCCATCATGAGTCGATGGGATCGCATTGAAGGACGCTATCTTTCCAGACCTGTTGTTCTCACAGGTGACCTCAGTAGTCCAGGGCTTGGGATATCACGTGAGGAACGTATTTGGCTCGAAAAAAATTGTCGAGCAGTGGTTCATAATGCTGCAAGTCTTTCGTTCACCACAGGTGGGCCACGGACAGAAGAACCATGGCTTGGGAATGTTGGAGGAACAACAAATCTCACCTCACTTGCTCGTGAGTTAGGTATTCCTCGGTTCCATCATGTATCTACTGCTTATACATGTGGTCTCCGTACGGGAACCGTTTATGAAACAGAGAGTAATCTTGGTCAGAAGTTTGGTAATGATTATGAAGAAAGTAAATTAGAAGCTGAAAATATTGTTCGTGATGCTGGTTTTCCAGAATCACCAACATTCTTTCGACCGGCGATTATCGTGGGAGATTCACGGACGTCATATACAAGCACGTACCACGGATTTTATACGCCACTCCGGGTAATGGCATCATTTATGCCAATGATGCAAGGTATGCCGCCAATACCCGAATCGATGTGGATGATGGCACTTGGGCTGCAGGGTAATGAATCTAAAAACCTTGTCCCAGTAGACTGGGTATCAAAAGTAATCGCGCACATTGTCAGTAAAGACTATTGGCATGGCAGAACATATCACTTAACCCCTGCGAATCGTGTGCTTGTTCAGGAAATTGCTGCAGTAACAAAACAAGCAATCATAGCGCAGTACGCGAAAGAAAAGCGTATTCGTAAAACTCAGCCCCAGTCGTCGCAGGTGCTTGAGTCTCTCGCGAATGAATTTCGTCAGCAGATGGAGACGTATTCTGCATATTGGAGAGATGATCCTGATTTTGATGCGAGTAATACTCTGGAAGCTGCAAGTGAGTTGCTATGTCCGAATGTTGATACAGCAATGCTTCGCCGTCTGTGTGAATTTGCGTTGCGTGAAAACTTTGGGTGGCCTCGGCCAATAATGCAGGCCCCAGAATTTGATGTTGCGACCAAGTTTGCTCCAACGGTCGCTGCTCAAAGAGTCTCTGGTGGGACAGAGCAAAAAGATGGGTGTTGCATTGATTTCGAAGTATCAGGTCCCGGAGGGGGCAATTGGTCTGTATGGGCTGAGGGCAGAGAGCCTCGTGTCGGATTTCCGCAGCCGGGGAAAGGGCCTCGTGTGCGCACCTCAAGTCAAGCATTAATGCAAATAAGTAGAGGCAGTCTCACGGCTAAAAAAGCATTTCAAACTGGGCAACTCATCGTCTCGAAAGGAGAAGGTGATCCCTATGAAGCCGTTCAAGTTATCCACAAGATGTTTTTTCAGCAGGAGATAGTCTCTTGATGATTGCTCCTGAAAGACAGAAATCACAGGAAACTCAAAGCCCGCGGAAGAGAGACGTGGCCGTTGTTGGGATGGCGTGTCGATTGCCAGGCGCTGATACACCTCAAGAATTCTGGGACCTCATTGTCTCTGGAGGTTCTCGAGTGGCAAGAATTCCTGACGAGCGGATCGATCGTGATCTTCTGTACGATCCAGTTCCTGGAAAACTCAATCGCACCTATGCAGATATCGCCTGCCTTCTCGATAGATGGGGTCCAAAGCCGACAAGTAAATTACCACATGAATTCCGAGACCATCCGGAACCCGCTTTTTCGACGGCATGCGATGTTGCGTATGAGGCTGCTACTCATGCAGGGTTGAATCCTCTCGATATGCCGTTTCGGAATTCAGGTGTCTTTGTTGGTCATACACGATCAAGCGGTCTTTCTGGAGACATTGCCTGTCATGCTCAGATTGAGCAGGTCGCAAACTATCTGCGGGAAAGTCCGAGCGCATCAAGATTGTCTGCAAAGATGCTGGATCATCTTGCGAGCCAGCTTGTTGATAATGTTCGACAGAATACCGTCGGACGAAATGCTCAAGGCGAACCAGCCCTCGGGGCCATGTTGGCAGCCAAGCTTCCGGCTCAAGCACTCGGTTTTGAGGGGCCGGCAATTGCTTTTAATGGTGCATGCGCCTCTTCTCTTCAGGCCTTTGTTCAGGGTGTCCGTGCCGTTGAATTAGGACGTCTCGATATGGCCATGGTTGGTGGTGTTTCCTATTGTCATTCAGACACCCTTGTTCTTTTTTCACAGGCACGATCTCTTAGTGCGACGGGTTCTTGCCCCTGGGACGCCAAAGCAGATGGTTTGGTTGTCGGAGAAGGGGTCGTCATGTTTCTTCTTTGTTCGCTTGAGCATGCCCAGAAACATAAACTACCAATCCGGGCAGTTGTCAGATCTTGCTCACTCGCGTCAGACGGACGGGGGAAAAGTCTCTGGTCGCCGCGCCGCGAAGGGCAAGTGTTGGCAATGCGACGGGCGCACGATCAGCTGCGTGATGGTGTGCCGCTTCAGTATGTTGAAGCTCATGCTACTTCTACAGCTCTTGGTGACGCCACTGAAGCGGAAGCCTTGGCGGAAGTTCTTCCGGGGCTTGCCCCAAGGAACAAAAAAATACCTATTGGCAGTGTGAAGGCAAACATAGGCCACACGCTTGAGACTGCCGGTGCAGCAGGAATTCTGAAAGTAATTCTTGCGATTGAAAATGAAATGATTCCGCCCGTTGCAAACTGCCAGGACCCTTCTGGAGACATTAACTGGGCCCAAGCTCCCTTTCGACTTCCGCACAAAGCAGAACCCTGGGAAAGAGTTTCATCGGGCACACCACGACGAGTAGCTGTTAATGCATTCGGTATTGGTGGCCTCAATGCTCATATTGTTCTTGATGAATGGGTGCCTGAAGAATCCAGTCAAGCTGTGAACAGGATTTCGTCTGTCGCAGCAAGACAAGAGAATAAGGGCAGTTACGTTCGTCACCCGGAGGAACCCATTGCCATCGTTGGCGTTGAGACCGTATTGCCGGGAGCATTGGCCTATGAATCATTCTGTCGGCTGGTTTTGACAAATGATGACCCAAAGTCTGAAATCCCTCAGGAACGTTGGGACAAAGACAAGTTTTGTCGCGTACATGATCAGTCTGCTGGCAGGAGCCCTGTTGCTCGGGGCGGAATAATCTCCGGATTTGAATATGACTGGCGGAGGCATAAAGTTCCTCCGAAACAGATAGCTCAGGCAAGCCCGCTGCAATTCATGATTCTTGATGCTGTTGATCGCGCAATCAATGGTCTTGGTAAAGAGAAGCACTTCGATCGCCTGCGAAATCGCACTGGTGTTGTTGCCGGAACAATGTTCGGTGGTGAGTTTGCAACGCAGCTGCAGATGGGGCTGCGTCTCCCCTGGTTTCAGAAGATACTCATTCACTCTGCAATCGAACGGGGATTAAGAGCAGAAGAAGCTCGGGATCTTGCTGAGGAATTCCAACAGCAGTGCCTTAAATACATGCCGGCCTTGCTGGATGAGACTGGCAGCTTTACTGCAAGTAGTCTTGCTTCACGAATTACGAAGACCTTTGATTTGCACGGTGGGGGCGTTGCCATCGACGCCGGCACACTGGCAGCTCCGGCAGCATTGATGTGTTGTGTTGATCAGCTTCGTTCCGGTGATAACAATGCGATGATTTGGATTACAGCACATCAGGACATGAGTATTAATCGCTTCGACGCGATGAATAAACTCGGCCTTTTGAGTGAACACACGGGCGCTGCGCCGTTTGATAAAAAGAGTGCGGGTTCATTTCCTGCTGAGGGTTGTGGGGTATTTATTCTGCGGCGGTTGTCAGACGCTTGCAACAGTAACGAGCCAGTCCTGGGAATTATTCATGGCGTGGGTGCCGGCACTCATTCGATATCGTGGCGTGCTTCAGCATCTGCCAGTGCCAGAGGTCTGCAAGACTCTGGAATGGAACCAGATGAAATCGATGCTTTTAGTTGGTTAGGCAGTGGTGTTCCGATCGCCGACAGTCAAGAGATGGAAGGTCTTGCGAGGACGTACGGAATCGGTGAAAGAAATCTGCCCCGTCCAATTACAACGCCTTTAGCTCGGTTCGGTCATCTTGCGGCGGCAGCTGGTCTTACACCTTTACTCCAAGGACTCGAGGCAGTCAGGAGTGGCATGCAGCCGCATGTTTTTGGCCTAGATTCCTTAGGAGACATGGCCAAGGCTCATCAATGGTTGTTTGAGCCGACTCAAAATAATCCAACGCGATTTGAGATTGCCGGGGAAAAGCCAGTCGTGGCGGTTCATCTCGGTGATGGAAAAGACAGCGCTTTTCACGTTGTTATGCAGGGTTATGCAGAAATTGGACTTCATAGGAGTGACGAATCATCCTTGTTGAGCGGGTTGCAGAAACCGCCAACCAAATTAGTAGCCAGAACACTTGAATCTATGGAGAAAGTATCGATGCAGGAAAGAAACTCTGTTGCAAGAAGCGAAGAGAAGAAATTTCAACAACCAATTCATTTTGATGCGACGGAAAGACGTCGCTCTCGTATGAAAAAAAATGCATCCAAACCAATAGTTTCTCAGGCACATGCGACTGAAGTTGTGCGGGGGACGCAATCCGTTGACCAAGAAGTGGCGGTTGAGGATGCAGTCAGGTATTCGCTAGACGACTTGTCGACATTTCTGGTTAATTTTGTCGTTGAGCAAACTGGATATCCGCCGGATATTGTTGAGCTTGATGCTGATTTAGAGGCAGACCTCGGAATTGACAGTATTAAAAAAGCACAGCTCTTCGGCGAGATAGGTGAGTATTTTTCTATTCCACCTCGCCAAGAACTCTCGTTAGATGAATTTCCAACACTTCGCCATGTCCTTGACTTTCTTGCGATTGAAACAAAGGCGTCTTCAGGAACGAAGCCCCAGGTGATTCCTGCAGCGGATGCTGGTCCGAATGAATTAGGCGAGGCGTTTACAGGACAAAATGGAAGTCCTCACGCGCAAGGTAAGCAAGAAGTTCAAGACAAAGCTTCCACAGGGAAAACGTATACGCAGACTGAATTAGCAGAGTTTCTTGTCACATTTGTTGTCGAACAGACAGGATATCCAGCTGATATTGTTGAACTGGATGCGGATTTAGAAGCAGACCTCGGAATTGACAGTATCAAGAAAGCACAGCTGTTTGGGGAGATTGGAGAGTATTTTGCAATTCCACCTCGTGCAGACCTCTCTCTGGACGCGTTTCCAACGCTGCAGCATGTTCTTGATTTTCTTATTGATGCCACGAACTCTTCACAAGTTGCTTCAAACGCTTACGAACCAAACTTTAAGAATTCCCACTCAGGCGGGCCAGGATTATCTTCAAACGCACCATCGAGAGAATCTCTCTCATTCGTTACGAACGGTGTGGCAGAAGTTGCGAGTTCATCAAAGCAATCAGCCGAACGTTCTGTTGAGGAGTTGTCGTCTTTCCTGACGAATTTTGTCGTTGAGCAGACTGGGTACCCGCCGGATATTGTTGAGCTGGATGCGGATTTAGAAGCAGACCTCGGAATTGACAGCATCAAGAAAGCACAACTCTTCGGTGAGATTGGCGAATACTTTGCGATTCCACCACGAGCAGAACTTTCTTTGGATGAGTTTCCGACTCTAAGGCATGTCCTTGAGTTTTTAGTTGCAGAGACAGCAGCATAGCGTTTGGTGTGGTTTTGTTTGGTGATAGTAAATTTTAAAATGAACAAATTGAAGAAAGAACAGCGTCGCTCTAAGCATGGTGAGCCATTGGCCATCATTGGGATGGCGGTGCGTTTGCCAGGCGCGGATAGTATCGATGAATTCTGGGAACTTGTGATAGATGGACGGTCAGCAATCTCAGAATTACCAGAAGAAAGGTTGAATAAAAAGCTTTTCTATAATGAGAAAAAAGGTGTTCGCGGGAAGACGTATTCATCAATTGGAGGAATTGTTTCACCCCGAAAAAATCCGCCTGGCCAATGGCTCCTCACAAAAGAACAGTCGGAAGACTGTGATGCTGCGCATCTTGAGCTTTGTGATGTTGCAGCGACCGCTTTCAGTCAGGCTGGCTTTGATCCGCTCACGATGGCTGGCTATCGAGCCGGTGTCTATGTGGGTCACACCAGAGGAACAGGACTTTCTGGTGATGTTATGTACGGGACCATGCTTGCAGATGCTGCCTCGTGGTTGCATGAAGTAGAAGAATTTAGGCAGGCCACTGGTGAGCGTGCCGACCAATGCATCGATGCTACTGTCTCCGCTGAGAGAAAGCGTTTGCCTCGTCGGGCTCCTGATGGAAGGCCGGCAGCAGATGCACAGCGGTGCAGTGCAACAGTTGCCCGTGCTTTCGGTTTGGATGGGCCGTGCGTAGCACTCAACGCAGCCTGTTCGTCGTCACTCTTCGCGCTCGCGGCTGCGGCCGATGACCTTGCGCTGGGCCGGACAGACATGGCGGTTGTTGGAGGGAGTTCACATTGTCGATTCGACAGCCTTGTTTTATTTTCCAAAGCACAGTCAGTAAGTGCTACCGGCTCTCGGCCATTTGATGCCTCAGCAGATGGGCTCGTGACTGCTGAAGGCTATGTTGTTGTGCTTGTAAAAACACTCCGCAAGGCAATCGAGGATGGCAACACGATCCAGGCTGTGATCCGAGGGATTGGTGTCTCCAGTGATGGTCGTGGCAAAAGTTTATGGGCACCTCGACAAGAGGGACAAATTGCGGCCATCGAGCGTGCGCACGCAGATGTGCTTGATCCAGCTCGCCTCGGGTATATTGAAGCCCATGCTACGAGCACAAGTGTTGGTGATGCAACGGAAGTAAACGCTCTTGCTCGGGCACTTAAAGGTCATATTGCTGATGATGTGACTATTCCAATCGGCAGTGTGAAGGCCAACATTGGACACACTCTTGAGACGGCAGGTCTTGCTGGTCTGGTGAAGGCCGTGCTGTGTATGAAGCACGGAACGATTCCTCCAGTGCCTGGTATTGGTGAATTGAATCCGGCGGTTGATTGGCCCACCACTCCATTTGTTGTGCCGAGTAAAAAGCGTGCGTGGCCAAGGCAAAACGGGCTGGCTCGTCGGGCGGCAGTTAACTCATTTGGTATTGGTGGTCTGAATGCACATGTGGTGCTTGAAGAATTTCTGAAAGAAGTCGAATCACCAAAACCCGAGACAATTCGGCCCGTCGATTCAAAAGCATTTTCCAAAGTTGCAGCAGATGATGATGTTGCGATTGTGGGTCGGTCTGTGCTTGCTCCAGGGAATTTGTCAGCGCAGCAGATGTGGAGCAAACTCACAGCATGGGAACATGATTTCTCCAAGGTTCCATCAGATCGCTGGAATGTTGACGCAGTGTACGACAATGCTGCTGCCTGCAACTGGAAGACAGTGCAGAATCGTGGGGGATTCATTGAAGGCTTTTCTTATGACTGGCGGACACACAAGATTCCCCCCAAACAAATTGCAGCTGCCGACCCACTGCAGTTCATGTTGCTCGAAACAGTTTCACAGGCACTTCAAGATGCAGGCTATCCTGATCAACCAATGCCTCGTGATCGTACTGGCGTAATAGTCGGCACGATATTTGGTGGAGATTTTGCTTCAGCGCTTCAAGTTGGCATGCGACTGCCTTATTTCGAGGCGGCTCTGCAGCGAGAGCTTCAATCTCGTGGTGTCGGTAGAGATACTATCGAATCTATCTGTGCAAAGTTTTGTGACCTTGTGGTTTCCAGGCTCCCTGCAATTGTCGATGAGACAGGAAGCTTTACGAGTAGTTCGCTTGCATCACGAATTACAAAAACATTCGACCTCATGGGTGGTGCAACAGCAATTGATGGCGGTGCTGCTTCAGCTGCATGTGCCCTTGATGTGTGTCGGAATTTTCTGCTGACTGGTCGTGTCGATGCCATGATATGTGCGGCTGGTCAGCGAAGTCTGTCGCTTGCATCCTATGAGATGTTGTCTTTATCGGGTGCACTTTCTCGCTCCGGGAAACCTCGTCCATTTGATCCATCAAGTGATGGGCTTATGCCAGCTGAAGGTGTTGCTGTTTTTGTTTTGAAACGACTTTCGGATGCTCTGCGAGATAACGATCGCATTCATGGGATCGTACGCGGTATCGGAGTGTCACGTCATGGCAACAAGAGTACTGGCATACAAAGAGCAATGCGTCGAGCCGGAGAAGACGCACGAATTTCTTCAGATTCTGTCAGCTTTGTTGAATCAGCAGCGGCTGGAGTGCCAGCCGACGATATGGCTGAACTGGATGCAATTCAAAGCGTGTACGGAGAGAGTCTTCCTATCGGTGCAATGAATGCACAAATTGGACATACAGCAGGTGCTTCTGCAGGTTTTTCGATTGCAAAAACGACATTTGAATTGCAGGAGCAAGAACTTCGCATGCCATCAGGTAGGTCAAACAGTACATCTGATGAACATGCCGCAAAACCGCTTCATCCAAATGATAACGGAAGGCTTGTAGCTGGTGTGACAGCAGTGCATTGTGACACAGCGTGCCACATTCTTTTAGAACGTGCCAAACCGGTCAATGTTTCTCAGCGTTTGGTATTCCCCAAAGAGACAAGCACGCAGACGCCACGAATCATCCGTTTTTCTGGACCAACTGCCAGCGATTTGCTTGGATCGCTAAAAGCATGCGTTCAGAATCCGGGTGCATTTTTTATAACGTCTCAAAAGTTTCATCAAAGCGGGCATCGGCTTGCCATTGTTGCAGCAACGCCAGAAGAGTTGGCCCGAAAAGCTGATCTTGTGGTGAATCAATTTGATAACAGAGAGGCCAGAGCACTTTGGGAGACGCAAGGAATTGCTGTTGGGCAGGTTGGTAACAAACAACCAGTGGTTGCCTGCCTATTCCCAGGGCAGGGGTCGCAGTATCCGGGTATGTTGCGAGAGATTATTGCAGCCTGTCCTCAGGCGAGTCTGCTGAAGGAGCAGATGAATCAATCTTTGTTGAAGATGGGTCATCCAACCTTTGAAGACATTATTGATAATCATGAACAAACATTAGGGAAAGATGTTTTTCGAACGCAGTTATCAATGCTCTTAGCGGATACTTTGGTTTTCAAGATTCTTCAAGAGATGGGTCTTCGAGCAGATCGTCTTACCGGGCACAGCTACGGAGAATTCTCAGCGCTTCATGCGGCAGATGCTTTTCAGTTCGAGAATGCCGTCCAGGCAACATTGTTCCGCTGCAAATCGATAGAAGAAGCACCTATCGAGGGCGGCCTTGTGTCGTGTGCAGCCGGGGAAGATGTCGTTGCTGCTGCATGTGCTTCCTTTGCCGAGGACGTGTTTGTTGCAAATTGTAATTCCCCACAGCAGACCGTGGTTGGAGGAGAAGATCGATCACTTCGGCGTTTCGTTGAGTTTATTCAGTCGGAAGGGATTCGGACGACGACTTTGGATGTGCCAAGGCCATTTCATACCCCGCTTATGAAGCCAGCTCAGAAACCGTTCAAGAGAGCACTTGTCTCAGTGCAACTTGATCCACCCCGGATTCCTCTGCTGAGTGGTGTCAATAATCAATATGTTGCAGAACCAGAAATTATTCGGGCGTTACTCAGCGAACAGCTTGCTCAACCCGTACGGTTTGTTGATCAAATTGAACGATTGATCAGAGATGGGGTAACTCTCTTTGTTGAATGTGGCCCAGATCGAGTGTTGTCTCGGCTTACGAGACGGATTGTTGGCGATCGGGATATCACTGTGCTTGCCGCAGATGTACGTTCTCGACAGCCTACTTCATCATCTACAGCGTATCGTCTTGCTTCATTGCAGGCAGGGCTTGAAGTCGCCGGTGCAATAGGTGTGGAGGCGGAACCCCATTCTTCTCATTTGATGCAGAAGGAGTCGGGTGTGTCGCAGCAAGAGGAGACGCTGTCTCAGCCGGAAAATGGACCGGCTGTAAATCGCGATCTGAAAGAAGTCGAGGGCTGCATTGAGCTTTGTGGTTCACGGTATGACATCGGTGTTGAACACGGGCGGATATTGTCTGCTGCAATCAAAAAGACGCTTGAACATATCGTTGACCTACCACCCCAAGAAAGAGCCCGTCTGCCAAAGCCGGAGGCTATCATCGATTCATATGAAACGATGACGACACGTGAGCAGCGGGAAGAGCTGCGAGGAATTGCCGCAGGTGCAGGTGTCGCCTATGAGTCACTTGTTGCGATGCATATTCAGATCGATCCAAGTCTTGACGGTGGGTGTGTGCAGGCTGTCTTTCCTGCGAGTGTTACTCGCACGCATAGACTTCTCCAAGGCGCGAATGAAGATCTGCCAGCAGCCTTGGTTTTGAGAGATAGCATTCGTCGTTGCATTCAGTTCAGGAAGCCAACAGGACAACTCGCATCGGTAGCGTTTACAGCTGCTGGAGTGTTGTCTGGGATTAACGGCATGAATGAATGCGGTATCGTGGTGACTAGTTCTATGCTTCTTGATCAACCTCTTGGTAACAAGAGAGTTCGTGGTCTGATGCATTCTGGAATTGTCGATCGCATTCTTTCGACGGCTACGAGTGTCGACGAGGCGATCGCCATTGTCCAAGCAACACAGCGAGATGGCTGCTGGGCAATGATTATCAGTGATGGAGATGCTGACCGCTCAGTGCATCTCGAATACAGCCCTGCAGATGTTGTCGTCGAAGAGATTCCACGCTCTTTTTGTATCGCAAACCACTCATTTCAGCTTCGTGCCTCCGGGTCGATACCACCGCATTCTGAGTCACGTCTGAAAAGATTTGAGCAACTTATTAATGCTCCCCAATGTAATGCGACACCAGAAGCATTTTCGATGATGTTGCGTGATCGGTATGACGTTGTTCGGCAGTCAGAAGTCAAGCATTCGACCATGAATACAGTTCAGCGGGTTGATAATCAAATAAGTGTAGTTTTCGATCCAAAAATTCGTCGTGTATTATGTGCATCGCGATCTCCAGAAAACCAGCAGGTTGATTTTCAAGAAATTGACTGCCGAGAGTTTTTTCAGGCACAGCAAAATTCCGAAGAAGATAAGTCTGGGGCGAGGTGTAGTGCGCCAGAAAATAGAAGTAATAGAAATACCATTATCTCCGTTGAGGATTATGCAAGTTTAGGAACATCAAAAAACAATCAGTCACCTGTAGATGTATCAGATCGAATTTGTACCCGGTTTTCCGTTCATCTCGTTCCATGGCTGAGAGAAAAAAAGAATAGGTCGCTTCGTGGCGGTGCCATTGTAGTTGGACAAAGTGAGGCTGCTGCTGCCGTTGCTCGCCTGTTGCATGAGCAAGGAATTCAGGTCATACGAGCCGCTGATTCTGCGTTGGACGAAGTGTCTTCGCTCCTTATGGACGAGTCGCTCGATGTGTCACATCTGTTTATGCTCGATGCACTCGACGACGAGCCACTTTTGAATGACCGGCATCAGTGGAGCAGGAGCAGTGATGCATTGGTCGCTAGGTATAAGCTTATTCAGCAATGGTTTTCCCGTCAGGAAAAGTCTCAATCCGTTTCTCGCGCTACGCTTGTTGTTGCGACACAACTGGGCACCCCAGGTGGGCTTGAAGACGGTGTGAATCGCCCAGCGGTGGGCGGCTTGGTTGGTCTCGTAAAAGGAATCCATACAGAGTCACGGGACCAACGCAAAAATGGCTTCCATGCTGTCGTCGTTGACTTTGACACTACGGATGATTGCGACACCGTTGCCAGGTCCTTGGTTGATGAGGCCTGTAGTGCGACAGAAAATCCAGAGATTGTTTATCGGGCCGGGCAACGTTTTGCGGTGCGTCCTGCTAACAAGCCGCTTCCCGATGACTTGCCCAATGCCGAAGTAAATGGGTGCTGGGTTATCACAGGAGGCGCGCGGGGTGTGACTGCTCAAGTCGCACGAGGTATTGGTCGGTATCCAAACACGGTGCTTCATCTTGTTGGTTCGAGTCCGGTGCCTGCGGTTCGTGATGAGTGGAAGAATCTTGATACTGGTGCTCTCAGAAAACTCCGTGAAAGTGTGATGCGAGAGGCACTAGCCAAGAAAGTGTTGCCTGCTGATGCGTGGGGACGTATTGAGAAAGCAATCGAGATCGATGCGACTCTGGAATCTTTGAAAGCAGAGGGCATCGAGGCGACATACCACGCATGTGACGTGGGGGATCGCGAAGCAGTATCAGCCCTCTTGAATCAAATCCGGAAAAAGTCTGGGCCGATTGTTGGTGTGATTCATGGAGCTGGTTTTGAAAAGGCATCACGTTTCTCCAAAAAGAAGCCAGAGCTTGTGCGAAGAACTGTGAGGGCAAAGCTCGACGGTGCATTGAATCTTATGGAGTTGACAAAGTCAGATGCTTTGCGGAACTTCGTTGTGTTCGGATCGATTAGTGGTCGATTCGGTGCTGTCGGACAGACGGACTACTGCATGGCAAACGAGGGTGTTGCCAAGCTTGTACGTTGGTATAGGAAACGTCGCCCTGAAGTTGCGTCTGTCGTCATTGCCTGGCATTCGTGGGACGACGTCGGCATGGCAGTTCGTCCGGAATCAAAATTTTCCAAGTCCCTTCTTAAACTTCGGTTTATGCCGCCCGCGGAAGGGGTGGAGCACTTGCTTCGAGAAATGCAAGCAGGGTGCCCAGAGCCAGAAGTTGTCATCACCGATTGGAGATATTTCAAGTTACGACATCCAGATCCGTTATGGCTACCTGCAAACTCGACGAACGATAGCCCTGACTTAGCGCAGTTAATGCCCACTACTCGACCTCATGTGCCACCGTCTGAAGAGATAGCATCAACTGCAGTTCGTAGGCATGTTCTACGAATGAGTGATGCGCCTCGAGCATCTGTCTGTACACAGCCCTTGTCTGGTCCAGTCCTTGTTGTTGGAGAGTGTGAAGATGCTGTCACAGTTGTTCGTTCTCTCCGAGAGGCGGGCGTGGAGGTTGATCAGATATCGACACAAGCCGATGGAGATCAGATTCTGTTAAGAATCGATTCGCTTTTAAAGGAAGGTCGTGCAAAAGATCTTCTTCTCCTTACAGGTCGTGAGTATGAGGGAAGTGACA
>CAJXFK010000022.1 GCA_913052575.1 uncultured Planctomycetaceae bacterium | reverse complement strand
CAGCTTATTACGCTCCAACGTCCGCCTATTATGCTCCAACGTCTGCTTACTATGCCCCGGCCACCTACGCGGTGCCTTACTACCGGAGAGGCCTGTTTGGCCGCTATCGCCCAGTTGGAGCCGCTGTTTACCCTGCGTACTAGAGTTCGTGCCTCGACAAAATCGATTGCGTCAAATTGCGATGCGGAGATTCTTGACCGCCCACTCAACCGATCTATAGTGGAGCGAAGTTATCCTGCCCTGTCTTCCATGGGGCAGAAAAGCGAAATCGACTTTATCGAAACCAAAATATGACACGAACAGTCACGATCGTTGGTGCGGGACCCGGTGGTCTCGCGTCTGCAATGTTATTGGCCCGAGCCGGACTGAGAGTCCGAGTTCTCGAGAGGCTCGATACACCGGGAGGGCGCACGAGTTCACTTGAGAGCGGTACAGGCTTTCGTTTCGACCTCGGACCAACATTTTTTCTCTACCCTCGTGTTCTCTCAGATATTTTTACGAAATGTGGATATGACCTCCACAAAGAAGTCGAGATGGTCAAACTTGACCCGCAATATCGGCTTATTTTTGGCTCCGGTGGAGAACTTGTTGCAACGCCTGACCTGGCGAGAATGGAAGACGCTGTAGCGCGCCTTTCACCAAATGATCGTGGATCATTCACACGCTTCATGACCGAAACTCGTGAAAAGTTTGTTCGATTTGCGCCATTCCTTGAAAAACCTTTTGAGCGGTGGACAGATCTGGCGAACCCCGACCTGCTGAAACTTGTTCCTCTTTTGAAACCATGGAAAAGTCTCGACGCCGAACTAGGTCGTTTCTTTTCAGATGAAAGAATTCGTTTAGCCTTTACGTTTCAGTCAAAATATCTAGGAATGTCTCCGTTTCGATGTCCAAGCCTTTTCTCCATTCTCTCGTTTCTTGAATACGAACACGGAGTGTTTCATCCGATCGGCGGTTGCGGAGAAGTATCAGCAACAATGGCTCGTCTGGCTGAAGAAATGGGTGTGGAGATTCACTACGGCGAGCCCGTTGAATCGATGGAATTCAGTGGCAAAAAAATCACTGCAGTAACAACACCGAAAGGGCGGTATGCGGCAGACGCAACTGTCGTCAATGCGGACTTTGCCAGAGCCATGACACGATTGGTTCCAGATGCATTGCGGAAACGCTGGAGTGACAAAAAAATTGCATCTCGTCGTTTTTCGTGCTCGACTTTCATGCTCTATCTAGGGCTCGACGGCTGTTACGATTCTGTCCCCCATCACAACATCTACCTAGCAGAGAACTACCGCGAAAATCTCGCCGACATTGAACGCCGACATTGCCTCAGTGCAGATCCGTCGATGTATGTCCAGAATGCCTCTGTTACAGACCCCAGCCTGGCTCCCAAGGACATGAGCACGCTCTATGTCCTCATACCCGTCAGCCACAAGCACCCCAACATTAATTGGAAGAAAGAAGCACCTGCTTTTCGTGAAGTTGCGATCAATCAACTCGAAAAACTCGGAATCAAAAATGTAAGACCACGAATTCGTTACGAAAAGATGGTCACTCCTGATGACTGGCAGGAAGAGTACGCAATCTATCGAGGTGCAACCTTCAACTTATCGCATGACCTGAATCAAATGCTGCACATGCGTCCGCATAATCGCTTCGAAGATATCGATGGCATGTATCTCGTGGGTGGCGGCACCCACCCAGGTAGCGGGCTTCCAGTTATTTACTCCTCGGCAAAAATTACAACAGACCTGCTGCTTCAGGACTTCAACATGCCGACTGAGACAAGCGAACCATTAGAGCAAGTAAATCAACCTTGGCAGGCCCCCGCACAACTTCCCGCGGAAACCATCGGAAGCGGCAGCTAATGTTGGTAAACAAAGCTTCACCGAAGCCGTAAACATAAAACCCACACAGCACACCGGTAAAACGTGGGTGCTTTAAATCGAGAACTTGTGTCATTGATATTGCATAGACTCTGAGCCAAACATCATTAAGGAAAAGCACGAGCAATGGACAGATCCATCAACGACATGATGAACGATCCCTCAACCGAGGAAATGACCCGAGATCTTCGTCCGAGAGCACTTAGTGATGCCGAAGTAAAGAACCAGGTGATTGTTGTCGGCGGTGGCCTAGGCGGGCTTGCAACCGCCTGCACACTTGCAGCTCGTGGTTATGCCGTAGTGCTTTGCGACAAGAACAGTTGGACCGGCGGCAAGGCTGCCGTGTATGAAGAGAGTGGCTTTCGTTTTGATATGGGGCCGACCATCCTAACGATACCTGCGGTACTCAAAAGAATATTCGATGAAGCAGGGCAATCGCTGGAATCAGCACTTGATCTTGTTCCTCTCGATCCACAATGGAGAAGTTTTTTCGACGACGGCACAACTCTAGATTTGCACGCTGATGTTGAAAAGATGAAAGCTGAACTGGAACAGTTTTCGCCCGGATCAGGAGCAGGCGAAGGCTACACTCGTTTTATGGATCTTGCCAAGAAACTCCACAAAATTTCAGATGACTTTTTTTTCTGGAAGTCTATTGGTGGCCTCAAGGACATGTTCGACCCGAAGAGAAGTGTCACGGTATCCATGCTCCGCGAAGTCATGCGAATGCGGCCAGGACATAGTGTTGCGGGAACAGTGCGGTCTTATGTTCCAGACAGCCGCGCTGCCCAGATGCTTGACCACTACACACAATATGTTGGGAGCTGTCCAGAATCATC
The DNA here is from genome assembly GCA_913052575.1 of uncultured Planctomycetaceae bacterium. Taxonomy (GTDB): domain Bacteria; phylum Planctomycetota; class Planctomycetia; order Pirellulales; family UBA1268; genus UBA1268. The sequence continues at coordinate 25,891 of CAJXFK010000022.1, read as the reverse complement.
TCCTGCAGTCCTTTGCGGAATCGCACATATGCAGTCGAACGAAGGCGTCTGGTACCCACGAGGTGGCACAGCCGCAGTGCCAAAAGCGCTCACCAAACTCGCATTGAGCCTCGGAGTTGAGATTCGAACAAACACTGCAATCCGTCAGATTCTCGTTGAAAACGGACGTGCCAGCGGCGTCCTCACTGCCGATGGTGAGACAATCAGGGGTGGAGCGGTTGTTACAAATTCTGATAGCGTGCGAACCCACAAAGAACTACTTGATGGCCGACCACGACAGAAATTTCTTGGGCGCAGGAATTACGAACCAGCCTGTTCGGGCGTTGTTCTCTACCTTGGCTTGGATCGCCGTTACGACCAACTGCTTCACCACAACTTTGTATTCTCTGCGGATCCCCATAAAGAATTTGATGCAATCTATCGCCAGGGTGAGCCAGCCCCAGATCCCACCTGCTACGTTTGTGCCCCGGCAGCCACTGAACCCGGAGTTGCGCCACCTGGCGGAGAATCGCTTTACGTGCTTGTACACACGCCATACCTTCGACCTCATCACAAATGGTCTGAGATGCTACCTGCGTACAGAGACCGAATCGTTGAAAAATTAAAACAAACGGCTGGCCTTGAAGATATCGAACAACACATAGTTGTTGAACACGCACTGACTCCACAGGATATTCAAGACCGCTATCACGTTTTAGATGGTGCTATCTATGGCCTCGCGAGCCATGGCCGGTTTCTTGGAGCATTTAAGCCAGCCAATCGCTCACCCGATGTTGAAGGACTTTATTTAGCAGGCGGATCAGCTCACCCGGGACCTGGGATGCCAATGGTTCTTATGTCCGGCTGGATAGCAGGTGACTGTGTTGATCAAGATCGTATCGTTGAACCAATCGGTTCGATGAATCAAGCGGCCTGCGTCGCATCGTGAACACGCCAGAGCCATCTCAGAGCATGTCACGCACTCAAAAGACTTCTAACGCAACGTTACCACCGCACTCGCGGCGTCTTTACGACTGGTTCATGTGGTACGTCCGTGGGTACTGCCGAAGACACTTTCATTCAATACGCCTCCTCAAACCTTCGGACAATCGACCTGCAGTGCCGCTTATTGAAGGCGAGTCTGTGCTTTTGTGCACGAACCATCCGAGTTGGTGGGACCCACTCATCTTCTTTTTGGTTGCACAAAAACTTTACCCTGACCGAACGAACTATGGACCAATGGACGCAACGGCTCTTGGTCGATATTCATTTCTCAAGCGGATTGGCTTCCTAGGCATTGAGCGTGATTCATGGAAAGGCGCAGCCCGCTTTCTACGGTTTGCAAAGGCTGCCATGGAACGTAGCGATGTTCTTTTTTGGGTGACAGCACAGGGCGACTTTGTTGACCCACGACAACGGCCTGTCGACATGAAACCCGGTGTTGGTCACGCTGCTGCGAATGCAAAGCATGGATGGATCATTCCCTTCGCGGTGGAATACCCGTTTTGGAACGAACGCCTCCCCGAAGCACTTGTTGCCTTCGGTACACCCCAGCGAGTCGAACTCTATCAAGACCTTAATGCAGCCCAATGGAACAAACACCTCGCGGCGGCGCTCGAAGAAACCCAAAACGAATTACGAACTGCTGCGATTTCTCGTGACGCAAACGCCTTCATTGAACTTGCAGCGGGTACCGTCGGCATTGGAGGGGTTTATGACATCACTCGTCGGATTCGTTCGATACTTGCCGGCCAACGCTTTAACCCGGCGCATGAAGAGGACCCATCGTGACAGAAAGCGACTTCACACTGCTTATACTTGCCGTGCTTGCAGGCGGCCTTGCTCTTCTTCCCGCCACCTTAACCTGGAAAAACCTAAGACTCTTTCAACGCAGCCCAGACACCCACGCTTCTGATCCTGTTTCAATTTTAGTACCGGTGCGAAATGAAGCGGCTGTCCTTGATGGCTTCATCGTCAATGTGCTGGCAAGCCAAGACGTTGATTTTGAGCTTGTTGTGCTCAATGACGCTAGCACAGACTCGTCTGCTCACATTATTTCCGAATGGAGTCAACGCGATTCACGAGTGAGACTCATTCAGGGAAAACCACTGCCCACAGGGTGGTGTGGCAAGCAACACGCCTGTCACCAGCTAGCAGAAGCGGCTCACAATAATATTCTTGTATTTATCGATGCCGATGTCACCGTCCAGCCAGATGCAATCGCGAGAAGTGTTGCTTTCTTAGAAGACTCAAAGGTTGATCTCGCGAGTGGGTTTCCACATCAGGAAACTCCAACTTTTCTTGGCTGGCTTCTATTGCCCTTAATCCATTTTGTGTTGCTGGGATTCCTGCCACTCTCTCGAAGCCGTCACTCAAACAGTGCATCTCTGGCAGCAGGTTGTGGCCAACTGTTTCTCACAACACGCGACGCATACCGCAGGGCAGGCGGACACTACGCAATTAAGTCCTCTCTCCATGATGGAATCATGCTACCGAGATTGTTCCGAAGAGCAGGTCTTCGCACTGATATTTTTGATGCGAGTGACCTCGCGTCATGCCGCATGTACGACACAAACCGCGATGTCCTGCAGGGGCTCATGAAAAATGCCACTGAGGGAATTGGATCACCGAAAACAATCATTCCTTTCACACTGCTGCTTGGGGGTGGCCAGGTCCTTCCGGCCATGCTTGTGTTGATTTCTTTTGCTGGCACCGGCCAATCAAGAATGACCGGCTTTGTCATCATTTCAAGCTTCATTTTGAGTTATTGCCCTCGCTTCCTTACACTCGCACGATTCCGACAGAGTGTTGGGAGTGCCCTCTTTCATCCGCTCGCAGTAGGAGTCTTCCTCGGCATTCAGTGGGTAGCTTTAGGACGCCGTGCCCTAGGATTCAAAGCATCCTGGAAGGGCAGGGCATTACGCCCCCAATAGGACTCGCACAGCAGGGCTCGTACAGTAGGACTCGTACAGCAGATCACGCCTGCCCAGCAGAAGACGCCCGCCACTTCACTGCGAACGCGATGAAGCGACATCCCTTGCCTGACGGGCGCACGCTATAGCCTCCGCCGTCGTTTCTGCAGTGACGGTAATGTGACCCATCTTACGACCTGGACGTGGTTCTTTTTTTCCATATAGATGGAGGTTTGCTCCCGGCAGAGCAAGAACACCTCCCCAATCAGGCTCACCCGCATGCCAGCAATCACCAAGTACATTTGCCATCGCTGCTGGAGTAAGAGCAGTTGTGACACCGAGAGGCAATCCACAGATAGCTCGTACCTGTTGTTCAAATTGGCTCGTTGGACAGGACTCAATCGTCAGGTGTCCAGAGTTATGAGTTCGCGGTGCAATCTCATTCACAAGAAGACAATTTTCCTGTGTTAAGAAAAACTCTATGCATGACACACCAACAACTTGCAACTCCGAGAGGACTATCGCTGCAAGATGCTCAGCCTCACCCAAGACTTCTGCTGGTAACTCAGCCGGGCACGAACTGACGTCAAGAATATGATTCCTATGTTCATTTCGAATTGCAGGAAATGCGACCACAGCACCGTCGAGACCTCGCGCTGCAACAACGGACAGCTCACACTGAAAATCAATCCACTCTTCAAGGACACACGTTGCTCCACCGAGCCGCTCCCATGCATGACCTATATCAGAAGTTGTTTTTATGAGTTCCTGCCCCTTTCCGTCATACCCAAAGGCTGCTGTTTTGAGAACAGCCGGCAATCCGATGACTCCTGCGGCATCGTGCAACGCTTTTTCTGATCGAACGACGGCGTGGCGGCCACAGGGAATACCTCGATCTACCAGGAATGCTTTCTCACGCTGACGGTTCTGTGTTGTGTAAAGCACCTCTGGACAGGGACGAACCGGAACCTCTGCCTTGAGAGTCTCTCCAGCTGCGGCCGGTACATTTTCAAACTCGAAGGTTACAACTGAGAGATCTTTGGCGGCTTGAGCAAGAAATGATACGTCTGTATAGCTGCCAACATGAAGTCGGTCAGCATGACGAGCAGCCGGACAATTCTCCGTATCAGTAATCACAGCAACTCGATACCCCATACTGCGAGCAGCCATCGCAAACATTGCCCCTAGCTGGCCACCACCCAGAACCCCGAGCAGAGCCCCTGGCATGATCGGATATGCCTGGTCAGCGTCATTATCCATAAGGACACCCCACATTCTGTGTCAGAGAATCACGTACTTGAGGAAAGATTGTCGGCGAGCACTCGTTCTGTCTGCGACTTTCGATACGTACAAAAACGATCTCGCAACGCCTCGTCATGGAGCGACAGAATGGACACTGCAAGAAGTGCTGCATTGGCTGCACCGGCGTTGCCGATTGCAAGGGTCCCAACAGGGATGCCTGCTGGCATCTGAACAATCGACAGCAACGAATCAACACCCCGAAGAACCGCTGACTCGACAGGCACACCAAGTACTGGGAGGTGCGTCTGGGCTGCGACCATGCCCGGAAGATGGGCTGCGCCTCCGGCACCTGCAATTATGACTTGCAGCCCTCTCTCAGCAGCACTACGAGCGTATTCTGTCAGTTTCTCTGGTGTGCGATGAGCAGACACAATTTCACATTCGTGAGGCACGCCAAGTTCGCTCAGAACCGCCGCTGCCCGCTCAAGCGTTTTCCAATCTGATTTGCTACCCATAATGACACCGACAACAGGGGACTTCGAGCCCTGAGAAGACTGTGAAGACATTGTCATAAAAAGCTCCAGAAAACGGGTTGCCTAGTCTGCAGAAGATGCCATCATGCTCGGAGTACCCTTTCACTGCAACCGTCAACGCTATGACACCAGTTCCCGTACGACGTCCGCCCCTTCCAATACTCGCCACAATCGATTGGCCGGAGGGTGTTGTGACTCCGGAGCCGAAGACCGCTGCAGCATTGGCTGCAGCAGCGGAGAGGCTTGCGACAGGCCAACTTGTGGCCATTCCTACTGAGACCGTCTACGGCCTGGCTGCAAATGCAATGGACCCTGATGCTGTTGCTCAGATCTTTTATGCAAAAGGTCGCCCAGCGACAAATCCACTTATTGTGCATGTTTCAGATACAGATATGGCTCGCTGTTTGGCTGCTCAGTGGCCGGATACTGCTGAAAGAGCCGCTCGTGCTTTCTGGCCTGGACCATTGACCTTAGTTGTTCCAAAAGCGGAATCAGTGCCGGATATTGTTACTGCCAATGGTCACACTGTTGCACTGAGATGTCCTGGTCTCAATGTTTCTCGGCGTCTGATTGAACTGGCAAAATGTCCCATTGCGGCTCCGAGCGCAAATCGATCAGAGGCTGTGTCTCCGACAACGGCACACCACGTTCTTGAAGGACTGGGTCATCGAGTAGGTATGATTCTTGATGGTGGACCCTGTGAACATGGGCTGGAATCAACAGTCCTCGATTGCACGGTGGACCCGCCTACGATCCTTCGGCCCGGGCCAATATCTGCTCAGCAACTTGCCAAAGCACTCGGTGTACAAATTCATTCATCGAAAGAGGTCTGTGTAGAGCAGGGCAAAGAACGCCGTGAGGCTCTACGAAGCCCCGGCAGCCAGCCTCGACATTACGCCCCTCGCACCCGCCTCACACTCGCCGAGGATGCAACAACGCTCATTCCAGAACTTCTTGAGGCAGGGCACCGCGTCGGCTGGCTCTCTCGCTCGCCTCACACCGCTGCTGTAGCGGCACTTGCAGCGTCACCAAGTCTGGTTGTCATCCCCATGCCAGAAGACCCTGCAGGGTACGCACGCAGCCTGTACGCCACACTCCACGCCCTCGACCAGCGGGGCCTTGATCACCTGGTTGTTGATACAGTCCCCACGGATTCCGACTGGGCAGCCGTTCACGACCGCCTCGAGCGAGCAGCCACGTGACCCCTTGCTAGGATGAGCATCGACGTAGAGCCCCCGTGCCGAGGCCTCGCGTTGACAACCGGGCGAAACGATTCTACTAATGTGGATATTCTTCGAATAATCGTGGGTTCCCCACACCTTTTGAAGATCGGGACAGATAGCTCAGTTGGTAGAGCAACGGACTGAAAATCCGTGTGTCGGGAGTTCGAGCCTCCCTCTGTCCACTTTTAGCACAAGAAGCTGCTGAGACTGCTTCCTAGCAGCCGCAAACACGTCGTTATATGCCTTCTCTGGCCCAACGCTTGTAGATCTCTACGTTTGCACGATATTTTTTCCGTGCTGTTTCATTTTTCATATCTTTGAGCTGATCTTCAGTTTCCAGCACGTAGACGTCGTCAGATTCGGCACCGGGATCTTCTGTCCGTCTGATCCATTCGTTGAGCATCTGGCGATGACGAACCAGCTCGTCCGCATACTTTCTGTTTTCGGCCAGATTGTGAATCTGCCACCTGTCTTGGTGGTACGAATAGAGTTCTTCCGCAGGACGGTACGGTGAGAACAAGAGCTTCTCTCCGAGCTGACCGATCCCTTCATCTGCATGAAGTTCTCGGAGTCGCTGAATGATCAACTTGCTGTCTTTATAGTTACTTGGCATGAGATGCGGACGACTTGGAAAAAAATTCTTTATGTAAAGATAGTTTTCACTACGCACTGATCGAATTTGATCAACTGCCTCTCCGCACCTATCTCGTGCAGCAAAAACTGCATGCTTGGGATGAAAATCTTTTGCAAGAATATCCTGCCCCTGCATCCAATCCGGAATGGTTATGCCTGCTGCCGCAAGGGACAGCGCTGCTATATCAATATGCTCGACCAGATCAGTCCGAACATGCCCTGCCTGTACCTGTCGGCCTCGGATAACCAAAGGTATATGTGTTCCTTCATCATATAAAAACTGTTTACCACGGGCATGACTCAACCCATGATCAGTAAAAAAAACAATCAGCGTATTCTCAAGCAACCCCTCCCGTTCAAGCCGCTCTAGCACACGCCCGACGTGATGATCCGTCACGCGGACTGAATCAAGATACAGAGCCCAATCTTTCAAAAGAATGTGATCCGCCGGGTAGTACGGAGGCAACAGAACATCACCAGAATCCGTAACCCCTCCCACCTGGTTCTTAACCTGCTGCTCAAAAGCCGCATACCCTCTAGCTGAGGCACCTCGAAGTTTTCCTCCATGCAGTTGTACCTGCATGAAAAAAGGCTGTCCCGAGCGGCGTCCAGACCAGTCATTGTCATCGTATATTGAAGACTGCCAGTCAAAGTTATAATCCGTTTTCCCCATTCTTTCGCGCGACCGATCTGTGAGCGGCTGACTCCGGAAATCGAGGTCGAGCAAACCACTTCCAATACACGTGTAGTACCCAGCCTCCTGAAAAAGCTCTGGTACTGGCTCCACGCCGGCAGGCAAAACAATACGATGCTTTCCTCGACCACTGCGATGGTGGTGTGTCCCCGTTGTTGTCTGATACATTCCCGTAATCAAGGCAGACCGAAACGTCGAGCACACGGGTGACGTGGCATACGCACGCGTGAAGCGTACGCCCTCGGCTGCCAGGCGATCTACATGTGGTGTCTGAATGGCTGTCTCGCCATAACACGAGAAATTCGGGGACATGTCATCGACCACAATCCAGACCACATTTGGACGTCCTGCTGCGTCCGCCTGAGCGAGAACCAACAACAACAAAAAGAAAGCAAAAAAAGCCAACTGAAGACGAGTAAACAGTCTCATGTTAAGCAACGACCTTTCGGTTTGAGCCTGCTCCATTGGAACAAAATCGCTTGATCCTTAATTGCATTCAATCCACACGAGTCAGTAATAACAGGCGAAAATCCATCACCGTGTCACCGGGAACCTGCTTTGCTCGCAGCATCAAGGTGCCTTCACCTTCTTCAAGCTGTATTTCGCCAAGAGTCATCCTCTTAAAATTCTTGACATAAGACTCCGTCCGTTCCGATCGGTCATTTTCCATTCCGGTCAGTGGTGGATCATGAGGAACGGTTATTTCTCCGGTGAGAGAACTGTGTCTAAAAACCAGCTCGACGGTGGACCCGACATCCTCTTTAGGGCAGGTGTAGAAAATTTCAGCGCGGTAGAGTCCAGCAGCACCAACCTCACATTCCCATGAAATAAAATCGTCTACCGTTGTCCAATTTTCAAAAAAAGAGTCATTTGGAAATCGGTTCGATCTCTTGATATTGCCATGTCCGATGCCATCACGAGCTGGAACTTGTGTCAATCGCGCGCCCTCATACCCAACGACAAACGGCCGCCTGTCAAATGTCTTGCCATACTCTGAAAGCATTTGCTGGCGAAAGCCATCTGCTTTTTCTTGAAGAGCCGCTGCCATCTCTGGCTGTGAATCATTGAGCCCAACCTGCTGCCCCGGGTCTTTATCTATGTCATAGAGCTGCCCCTCGTAATCAAGGCGAAACTGCTGCGCCCTCACAGAAACCTTATCTTTCCAGTGGTGCACGAGTGTTCTATTTACCCAGGAAGATTTCTTGTTGAGCAGGAGTGGCACAATACTCAGGCCATCTATCGGCTTTGCGGTGACAACCTCAACGCCAGCCAGCTCTGCAAGAGTTGGCATGAGGTCCATTGCTGAGCATATCTGCGTTACAACAGTTCCCGCCTCAATGACCCCAGGCCAACACATAACCAGTGGGGACCTCACACCCCCTTCATCCGTCGACCCTTTACGACCACGTAGCCCATCATTCCACCGGGAACCATTCGGACCGTTGTCACTGAAGTACACAACAATCGTGTCGTTCTCTAGATCAAGCTCTTGGAGCTTGGAACGAAGCCGGCCAACGTTCCAGTCGATATTTTCACACATTGCGAGTGCCGCTCGCGTATGGTTAATTTTCTCATTTTTCTTTTTTGAGTGTTCTTGAGTGATCTCTTTATTCTTGAACTTATTCCACCACTTATCCGGCACCTGCATTGGTGAATGTGGCGTGTTATATGGGAGGTAAACAAAAAATGGACTTGAGTGCTCGCCTTCAATGAATTCAATAGCACGGTTTGTCAGGTCATCTGGCAGGTATCCATCTCCTTGGATAAGTTGCCCATTGTGCTCGAGCATTGGACTAAAGTAATTCCCCCAGTGTCCCGAACAGAAGCCGTAGAACTCATCGAACCCTCGCCCATTGGGATGATACGGATGCTGCATGCCACTATGCCACTTACCAAAGGCTCCGGTTCGGTAACCAGCTTTTTTGAAAACCTCACCGATCATTGTCTCATCTGCATTCACGCGTTCACCACCCTCGGACGTGGAGTACACGCCGCAGCGAACGTGATGCCTTCCAGTTAAAAACTCTGCACGCGTCGGAGAACAGACTGGGCTGACGTAGAAGTGCTGAAAACGAGCCCCATCAGTCGCTAGTTGATCGATATGCGGTGTCTCGATGGACATGTTGCCGTTGAGGCTTAAGTCTCCCCACCCTTGATCATCGGTAAGAATCACGATGATATTCGGCTGTTCGGCTTTTCCAACTTCATAGCAGAGGCACACACAAACAAGAAAAAGTACACATTGAGAAAAAACTTCTTGAAAAAGATTCATCACATACTCTCCTCTTCAGATAACTTTTGTCATCAGGGCTGTGCCATGCGTACATTTGCCCTCTGCCGTTTTTCATGTGGCCGACAGTCTTGGCCTTACAGAAAAAAAAAACGGGTGTCACAAGATGTGTCACCCGTTTCTTTACAAATGCTTCGTCGACGACTCGTAGTCGTCATTCTGACTAAACTTCGACCATTGCCTTCAAGTTTTTCAGAGCACGAACGCGAACCTTTACACTCGCTGGCTTTGCAGGACGATCCTGAAGTTCACCAGTAAAAGGATTCTTCACATTCTTCTGTGCAGGCCGTGCTGGAACTGCGCGACGTTCAATCTTGACCAAACCAGGAATCGAGAATACACCGATTCCACTTTTGCGAAGTGCGTTACCGATTTCTTCAGTTAACGACTCGACGACTGCAACGACGTCTTTCTTCGGCAAACCTGTGGTTTCTGAGATCGCACGCATGATCTCAGTCTTTGTCATTGGCTTACTTCCAGTCTTTTTCGCCATTATCGTTCGTGCCTCCCGTACGAGAAAAGTTTTGTGCGGCAAATAACCCCGACCGCATTTCGGTGCTCGACCGAAAACGGCCGCTTGCGGCGTCGATTAGAGGCATTACCCGTAAAAATGCAAGGGAAAACAGTGTTTTTTTATATAATTAGCCAAAAAAGCACTGTTTTTTGGGTACTTACCAACAAAAAACCCCTCGCGAAAGGGACGATTTGCCGGCACACCTCGGCATTGAGGACCCTTGTAGCATTTCGAAGGAGAACTTCGGCTGGTTCAGAAAACAGACACAAACAGGCCTCTGCTGCAATAATGAAGAAGAACCATACCGACTCCACGTGTGGAAGGCTCAGTTGCGGAGCGAGTTCATGAAAGACGTAGATAGAATCATCGTGACTTCACCAAAAAAAAGTGAAACCGCTCGGCATCGACCAAGGATTTCAGCACGCTTCTACTGCGTTGCTGCGTTTGCTTTGTGTGGGCTCCTTGTTCTTGGAATCCGTGTTCCGAATATTACCCATTCTTTTCGATACGCATTTTTTCCTCTCGTACGGGCTGATGATTCTGTCGAAGCAGGATCAGAAGAACTCATAGTGAGTAACGGCGTATATCTGCCAAGTGAACGACTTCGTGAACGCCAATTCGATCAAGCTCGACGACTCATTGATGGGGGCAGAATGGCAGATGCCACAGCACTCCTTGATGAAATGCTGACAGCCGAACAAGACGTTTTCCTAGAGGGTGATAGCGCAAGTGAACAGACTCGTCGTAGTATGAAAACGATGGTGACGGAACTTATCGGTAAACTTCCTGAGGCAGGAAGTAAGGCATATCAACTTCAATTCAGAACACGTGCAACTCGCGACCTTCAAAAAGCTCTGAATGAGAATGACAACGAAGCAATTATCGCCGTTGCGAGGCGGTGGTTTCACACTGAGGCCGGGCATCGCTCCGCAATTCTTACAGCAGCAAGGCTCCTTGAATCGGGTCAGCCGCTCGCGGCTGAGGCATGGCTGGAACGCATCGCTACCAGCCCAAGGACAAACCTTCCCGACACACTGCTACCGACATTCAAACTCATGCAGGCAGCAACAACGATTGCAATCGATCCACATGACAAGACGAAGGCCCAACAACTCCTCGAAGAGATCAAAGGTTCAACACGACTCGGTGGGGAACTCCTGCCTGAACGCAACCTTCAGCGTGACCAGCTTCTTATTTCGAAATTGATAGGAGCTACATCTGGACCAGACACTGACCTTACTCTTGCATCAGAAAACTGGGCAATGAGCCGCGGAAGACCAAACCGAAATCCAATTCGGCCATGTGACCGGCCGCTTCTGGTCCCTCGTTTCAGGGTACCCCTGACGCTCCATCCACAGGAGCAGCGACTGCTTACACAGAGAAGCGAATTGCTCGCCGAACAAGGACTCCCCATTTTCCCCGCAGGCACACCACTTGCTGTTGGCAATTCACTCCTTGTTCAATCGCGGGCAGGTGTCATGGCAATCGACTTTGAGTCCGGAAAAAGAACGTGGATAGAGGGACGATTAGCGGATTCAGCAATTGCTGACAGCGCACCGAATGAATTTGAAGAACAAGGCACACATCCACTCGATAAACTTTTCTACGATTCGACTTCTTCAACACTTTCGAGTGACGGAGAACTAGTGTTCGTTGTCGAGCAAGACGTGCTACGGATCTCTCGAGAACGTTTGCGACAGCCCGGACGTTCACGCCCTATTGAAAATAGCAATCGACTTGTTGCTTATGACATCGCCCAAGAAGGAAAACTCCGCTGGCAACTCCCACGAGTGAACGAACAGCCTACGTCCCGCTGGTTTTTAGGAAGCCCCTTGCCGCTCGGCAAGGAGCTTTACGTTCTTGTTGAAGAACGACAGCAAATTCGGCTTGATGTTTTATCATCTGCCACAGGCGACACACTATGGTCACAACCCCTGGCCGAGATTGACGTCGAGTACGACATCAACAACCGAAACGATCGGAAACAACTCGGTCTCTCACCTGCCTTTGCTGAAGGTACTCTTGTCTGTCCCACAGGCGCTGGTGCAGCAATCGCTGTAGATCTAGCCGCCCGCACACTTCGCTGGGCATACCGATTTAATGTTCCAAAACCAGATGACGTTCGAAGACTCGCAAACGGTATCCGGCTGAGAATGCCTGGCTTCGCAGGCGGCATGGCTGGGATGCAAATCAAGGCTACAGGAGAAAACAACACCAGCGGGGGCAAATGGCTTGACGCATTACCAACTATTTCTGGAAACAAAGTAATTCTCACACCAGCTGGCTCAGAATTTCTTCATTGCGTGAATATCCGGACCGGCGAAGCCATCTGGCAGTCACCACGTACTCATTTCGTAAATGTTGCTGGCATTGTTGACCGCATGGTCATTGTGCTTGGCCAAAAAGAAGTCGCAGCCGTTTCACTTGATGACGGAAAAATAATCTGGAAGCAAGGCATTGGACTGAATGACGAAATAATTTGCGGCCGAGGCATTCTCTCTAACAATCGTCTCTATGTACCGACCAATGCTCCAGCAGTTGCTGAAATCAACCTTTCAACGGGTAAGTTAGTCGCCACTTCTCTCGGGCGAGGGTCCGCACCTCCTGGCAACCTTGTCTCGTACCGTGGTGAAGTCATTTCACAGGGTCTCGACTTTCTCGATGTGTACCATCAGACCGCTGATCTTGAGCGGAACATTGAAACGGCACTCAAGCAAGATTCGATGGACCTCTGGGCTCTCCATTGGCGAGGAGAATTAAACCTGTCCAAAGGAAACACGTCCGAGGGCTTGAACGATATTCGACGCGTACATGGACCCGCGGGCCCCAAACCCTCTGCTTCCACCGTTAGCCAGGCAATTGAATTTGCACTGAAAAATGATTTTGCTGGTGCTGCTGCGTCGTGGTCTGAAGGTGCCAAACTAGCACCGTCACAACACATGGCAGCGAGCATCCGCCGGCTCGCGGTAGATGGGTTCCTCGAAGCACGTAAGCCCATGAAAGCCTGGGACGTGTGCCGGGACTACCTTCAATTAGCAAGCTTAGAAACACCCCCTGAAAACGAAGACTTAATACACGACCGTGAGGACTCTTCGCTCTGGATCGGATCGAGCCGCTGGTTCCAGAGAAAACTTAAGCAAATCCTTCAATCCCACGAAATTGCTCCTAAGGGATCGACAACTAAAACACTACGGCAAAAAATTGATCAGGAAGAAAAGCTTGCTTTGAATAAGGCGGCGAGAATCTCTGACCTCGAAACGCGTCGTGTTGCCTTAGAGACTTTCATAGACCGATTCGGCAACCGCCCAATGAAAGAAACGGCTACGGGCATTCTCAAGGAGACACTGCGTGCAGAGCTTGCAGGACGAACGGGAGTAGCAAGACAGGACATCCTCCTGCAACTTCAAATGCTTGCCCTGAACGATATCGACCATTCGCAATCGGGACAAAACCCGTTAGAGCAAACCATCTCCTCAGAAAACTTTGTCCGTGACGCATGGCCAATTGGAAAAGTAGATGTTACCCAAAGCCAAGAAACTTCAGCAGCAGGGGATATTCTCAACAAGTCAACACACATCAATCTCGTCCATGCCCAGAATTCTGGCTTCCCCGGCGCCACCCTCGAGCATACGGGCAGAAGCATCATTCTTCGTGACAAATTCGGCACACCAATTGGCGATGCTATCTCGATTGAAATTGAGGGAGCGAAGCATCCACATCTCACAAGCTATTTTCGCCTACGATCAACTTCAGCGTTCCTCATTGATCGCATTCTGCTCCTTCAGAACAGCCACTCTCTTACCGCTTTTGAGGTTTGTGAGCCAACTGATGGCGAGCATCGTCTGCTCTGGGCGAAAACGAATGACAGCCTCGTTCAACCCCGACAACCGCTGACAACCCGCACTCCTACCGGCACGATGGAACGACTCCTGCGACCTCTGGGTCCATTGCCACTGCAATCAAAAGTTGCGGTCGAATTGAGCAACCATCAGATCCAGAGAATACCTACATTTCGTATCGGACGTCCGCATCAAACAGGCGTCCCGATAATCTCCGGAAAGTCTCTTGAGTTATGTGATATCCGAACTGGGAATGTCCTATGGAGACGACGCAACATTCCTCCGCGAACAGAAATATTTGGTGATGATGAGGTGCTCTGCATAACTTCCCGCGACGGCAAAAACTCGCAGATTCTGTCGATGACAGATGGCCACAAAATTGCATCCCATGACCTGCCTGCCCGACAGAACAGACTTGCAATCGCCGGAAGAAATCTTCTTGTCGTGCAGCCAACGAATTCTGATACGGATGAAACACTACAACTCGCCGTCGTTGACATCACTGACAAGAGCCACCGTGCTATTTGCGAATGCCCAGCTACGACACGTGGGGTTATTACCGAGGACAATATATTTATAGCAATAACAACGGACGGCCAGTTAACAGCTATCGATGTCGCAAATGGGCAAACAAAGTTCGTAACAATGCTCGAAGAAATGCCCACAGGGTTTCGGGAACTTCGATGCCTCCCTTGGCAAGATCGCTACATAGTATTTGCAAGCCGAAACACAACCATGGGTGATGAAAAACGCTTTCAGGGAATCGATGCGGTCGAGCGGTTTGGTGTCGGGTCAGGGCTTGAGAAAGCTGACTCCTCAACTGTCTGGTCACTGAGCAAACTCACTGGTGACATGATGTGGTCACGTCCGGCTTCTATCCAGCGACACATTATTCAAAGCCCCCAGCCAGCAGGCCTACCAACACTTATATTCGGTCGCCGGCTACGCATGGCAAATACGTCAGCAGGCCAGGGAAGGGGCCGCTACCGTTTAAGCGTTCTATGCATTGACAAACGAAACGGGGCGATGCTTTACCTCGATGACAAGCTACAGCTCGAATCGCCGCAGACTGCAAACACGGCAGAACTGAAAATTACTGCCGATGCCGTGACTTCGTCTGTCGAGATGAGGATTATAAGCCGACGACAAATGGGCGGAGATATTCCCAAAATCACATTGCACTTTACCGGGTTTTCCAGCGACGACACGGAGCCCTTCCGTGCCGAGCAGGAACCTCTTGTTTATACAGACGTTCTCAGTGAACTGAAATACTGGATTGAAAGAGCAATCATCGGTCAATAAATTTTCTGGCATCAAAGCATCTGTGACGGTGTTGCCCACGCCCCTTTTCAATACGGTCGCGAGAAACTCAAAGATATGAACATGACTCTCCACGATATAAAATCAAGAGCGGAACGCAAAACAATGTCATTGACAATGGCATCATTGCTTCTCATTGCCGTCGCGCAGTCAGACAGCTGGCACATTAATACCACTCACGCAGCCTCAATCGATGTACAGGAGGCTGTCGAAGGCGGGCTCGACTGGCTCGCAGCAAATCAGTCCAGGCGCGGCAACTGGACGGCCAACGAAGGACGGTATCCGACTGCAATGACAGCACTTGCGGGAACAGCTCTGCTTCTTGAAGGTTCTACCCCAACTCAAGGCAAACACGCTGATTCAATAGCACAGGCAGTTGATTACCTCGTCAGCCGATCCCGGCCAAATGGTCTCATCGGTGACCCAAAAACAGACGACCGCTACACGTACGGCCATGGATTTTCAATGCTCTTTTTGTCACAAGTTCTTGGTGAAGAAGAGGATCTTGCTCGAAGAAATGAAGTCATACAAGTGCTTGAACGAGCCGTAGAATTCTCGGGCCGAGCACAAACAAAAGATGGAGGCTGGGGATACGTGAGTGCTAAGGACGGGAATGATTTCGACGAAGGATCAACAACAATCACACAGGTACAGGGGCTCCGGGGTTGTCGAAATGCCGGCATTTCGGTTCCCCGCGAAACTATCGACCGAGCTATTGCCTACATCCATAAGTGCACCATGCCAGACGGAGGGGTCCAATACAGCTCGAAAGGCGGTGGAGGACGCCCAGCGATTTCGGCTGCGGCCATTGCATGCCTATTTAATGCTGGCGAGTATGATGACACACATGTTCCTCGAATGCTGACCTATGCTGAGAAGCATCTTGGAAACATTGCAAACGCTGGGTTTGGTCATTGGCATTATGCGCATTATTACTATTCGCAAGTCATGTATCGAGAAGGTGGCCAAAAGTGGTCTGACTATCGACGTCAAATCGAAAAACGATTAGTCGCAGAAGCGACAAAAGATCGTGCGGGAGTATTCTGGCAGCAGGGCTATATTGGACCTGTCTACACAACTTCTACAAACCTCACGATTCTCCAACTGAATGCCGGGATGCTCCCGATCTACCAGCGTTAGGGGGTCCTGGTGAGTATCTTCTACTGCCGAGGCGTACATCATGAACAGGCAGTTGGTTCCATCGGCCGTTAAGGAGTATCATCTGGATGTTCGTTCGTTTTGATCCTACGCAATGTAAACCCTCGAAAATGTTTCTGGAGTCGTGAATGCCGTCCGAACCTCAACTTCAACCAACTACCGACAGGCTGCACAATGCTCATGAAAAGATTGTGAGACAGCTTTCCAAAGTCATTGTTGGCCAACAGCACGTCATTGATGAATTGCTTATTTGTCTTTTTTCTCAAGGCCACTGTTTACTTGAGGGTGTTCCTGGGCTTGCAAAAACCTTACTTATCAGCACGCTCGCAAAAACTCTTGATTTGGCTTTTAGTAGAATTCAGTTCACACCCGACCTTATGCCAGCAGACATTATTGGTACAGAGGTTCTCGAGGAAGACCGAAGCAGTGGAAGTCGCAATTTACGTTTTCTCGAGGGACCTTTGTTCGCAAACGTGATTCTCGCTGATGAGATAAACAGAACTCCTCCAAAAACTCAATCTGCCTTGCTCGAAGCGATGCAAGAACGCCAGGTAAGCGTTGGCCGTACGCAACACAAACTCACCGACCCCTTTTTCGTTCTTGCAACACAAAACCCTATTGAGCAGGAAGGCACATACCCACTGCCTGAAGCACAGCAGGATCGTTTTATGTTCAAAGTTTTTGTTGAGTACCCTTCATTTTCTGAAGAATTCGAAATCGCTCAACGAACAACAGGAACCAATTCTTCTGAAGTTGAACCCGTACTCACGGCAGAAGAAATCATCGTACTCCAAAAAAGTGTTCGTGAAGTTCCCCTCAGTGATCATATTGCTCGCTATGCATTGGCGATTGTTCGCCAAACACGTGTTGGCGCTGATGGTGTTCCCGATTTCGTTACTGACCAACTTGCCTGGGGTGCTGGTCCACGCGCTGTCCAAAACCTAATTCTTGGCTGCAAAGCCCGAGCACTCCTCCAAGGGAGACCTCACGTAACTATCGAGGACGTTCAAGCCCTCGCCGCCCCAGTACTACGACACCGAATTGTCGTTGGCTTTGCCGCAGAAAGTGAGGGCGTCTCGGCGGACTCCATTATTGAAAAGCTCATTGAGACAACCCCCGCCCACGAGGATGAATTGACGCGTGACCCCCGCTTCCAAACAATATTTGCCTCCTGAGGTACTCGCTCGTATCGGACGGCTCGACCTACGAGCTCGAGCAGTTGTAGAAGGTGTTCTTACGGGCATGCATAAAAGCCCGTACAAGGGAAACTCGGTTGAGTTTCTGCAACATCGCGAATACACCCGTGGGGATGATCTGAGACGCGTTGATTGGAAAGTCTGGGGGCGGCAAGACAGGTTCTACGTCAAGGAATACGAGAATGAGACAAACCTTCGGCTGTTTCTTCTCGTTGATGGATCGGCCAGCATGGACTATATCCCACCTCGGTTTGATCAAACACTGGGACTGACAAAGTACGACTACGCTGCCACCCTTGCGACAAGTCTTGCATGGCTTGGGCTTTCCCAAGGGGATGCCGTCGGGGCTTCTATTTTTGACGAACAGGTTCGAACCAGCGTGCCGGCTCGCACGAATAGGTCACACCTCAGCAGCCTTATCGCTGGACTAGAAAAACCACGCCAAAAACATTGCTCTGATTTTCATACTGTCCTTCGTAACCTTGCAGAGAACCTGCCGCGCCGAGGACTCGTGATCATTTTTTCAGATTTATTTGGCGAAAGAGAAGCACTCTATAAGGGCCTCCAGGTTTTGAGACAAAGAGGACATGATGTTGCGATATGTCACGTACTGGACGATGATGAACTGGATTTTCCTTTTGATGGCCCTACACGATTTGAAGGGCTCGAACTGGGTGGTGAGATCAGCTGTAACCCTCGTGCTCTACGAGATGGTTACCTTCAAGCAATGGAGCAATTCCTTGGAGAGGTACGTCACCGTTCTGCTGCTTCTCAATGTGACTATCAGCTTGTGAGAACAAGCCAGGCTGTCGATAAAACACTTGTCAACTTTTTATCCAGACGATCGAAGACACGTGGTCGATCGTAGACCACATTGTATGTATACCTCGAATTTCCACAGTGAGTAAAAGTCATAACGATGCCTTCATTTGACTTCATAACGTTACTGTGGTGGGGGCTGCCGTTAGCTGCAGCGCCTATCGTCATACATCTTATAAACCTGCTTCGGCATCGGGTTGTCCGCTGGCCTGCTATGGAGTTTCTACTTGCAAGCCAGCGAAAATATCGTACACGCATTCTCTTAAGGCAACTTCTGCTCTTATTGCTTCGAGTTTTAGCGATCGTGGGCCTTGTCCTGCTCTTCGCACAACCTCGCTGGGTGACAAATTTGGGCAGCATACTTGGCAGCAGCCGAACGCGGCACGTTGTGCTGCTTGACGACAGCTACTCAATGGGTGAAGTACTCAGAGCTGAAGCCTCACCTGATGTGCCTCCAACGACCGCCATGACCCGTGGCTGCACGATGATCGAGCGACTCCTTGAAGAACTTGTATCGACGCCAGGACAACAGGACTTCTCGCTCGGACTTGTTTCGAAACTCAAACAAACAAGCAACAAGGCTTCAACGACCGACCAGGATTCGAGCAGCTCTTCCGACAAAAAACCCGAGGACAATCAGTTCGACATCTACACAGAAATCATCACACCGCAAAACATTGACTCCGCTCGCATCAGCGTAAAAAAAATTCGACCCTCAGCTAGCACAACACAAATCACCCCCGCAATTCGTAACATCACACCACTCTTTTCGGGCGATGATGGATCTGGCGTCCTCTGGCTACTCACTGACCTGAGGAAAACTGACTGGGCAGCATCTGCTGATATCGCCGAGGCGCTGAAACCCCTTGCAGACAAAGGTATTGAAATCCATATCGTCGATACGGCGACAGGTGATTCTGATGTGAACATACTGCCGAATCTGTCGAGATCAAACCTTGTGGTCGAACGCATCGAGATGATTGGTGGCACTCCTGTTGCAAACGTTCTACTTCCATGGGAAGTCACGATTCGTAATTACTCGACATCGCCCTCGCAGCAAGTATCACTTGCTATTCAAGAAGACCTTCTCGATCGACCTGGTGTGCAAGTAGACCCGATTCCACCAGGTGATATTGCCACAATACGATTTGAATCTCGGTTCCAGAATACTGGCGGGCATACGGTTCAAGTTGGATTACCAGCAGACCGGCTACTTCTCGACAACCAGAGAACGGCCACCGTGGAAGTCGTAGACGAAGCCGAAGTCCTTGTGATCACAACAACGACGAATCGAAACAGCCTCGACAATGATTCGTTTTATCTCACAACGGCACTCAATCCTGGTACCAGTGCAGCGACAGGACTACGGCCGCGCATCGAACCGCCGAGAGCTCTTACGACACTGGACCTCAATACATTTGACTCTGTGTGGTTGCTAGACGTACCACGCCTCGATGCCACAGCAATCAGGCCGCTCGAAGATTATGCAAGGAATGGTGGTGGCGTCGTTTTTTTCGTGGGACCGAACACTGATTACAAAGCAATAAATGACTCCATGTTTCGAGCTGGAGAAGGACTTTTCCCTGTTCCCCTCGCTGGTGCTGTGGACCTCCTTAAAGACCAACAAAACCCGAACGCACCTGACATAACTGCTGAAGACCATCCCGTTGTTGCTATTCTGAGTGGCCGACGAAACCCTTTTCTCGACGCTGTGAATATCGATCGCTACATGGCAGTTGAACGCACGTACCAGCCCTCCGCTGACAGCGGCCTCCGTCGTCTTCTTTCCTTAAGAAATAAGAATTTCCTTGCTGTTGAGAAGCCATTTGGCAAGGGCATGGGAGTTACATTCCTCTCCACAGCTGCACCTACATGGAACAATTGGGCTCGTAATAATCCCAGTTGGGTAGTCGTCATACTGGAACTTGAAAGGCATCTCGCTCGCCTACGGCGACAATACAAAACGATACTTATCGGACAGCCAATTGAAATAGATCTCGAGCAAGGCATCGATGGAGTTGATATCGATTTTCTTTTACCCCCAGAAAATCGTATTGTGCATGAGGTTGCATCAATGAGTCAGGACGGCAATCTTGCAGCTGTCATGGACAACACGCTTGAACCAGGAATATACAGGGCTCGCTGGCAGACTGCTGCAGGGGTACGCCAAGAATGGACTGGGGCTGTAAACATTAATCCCATCGAGGGCAATCTGGAGCGACTGCCAATTGCGGAACTGCCTGAATCCTTACCCGGCATCTCGTTCTTATACGATCGGGCTGACAGTCTAAAGCCTACGAATGAAAATCGTGGTAGCTCATCTCTTGTGCGCCCGGTGCTTTTCACTTTACTGATCATTCTTCTCTGCGAACAACTCCTTAGCTACTCCGTGAGTTACCACAGAGCACATAAGAAAAATTAAACAGCAAACCTGAACTCATAACCCTCTTCCAACCAATGATGATGCGTTTCATTCCCAACACGAGATTCCCAACCCCATTTTGTGTAGCAGAGCGTATTGAGTACCGAGTCTCTAGCGGTCTTCTTGATAGCTTTTCTGAATGGTGGCACATGCCTGTTTTCGTTGCATGTATAGCAACCGTAGTGGGGACGGTCCTGTGGATATATCATCACGACGCCGCTGAGATACCCCGCTGGAAAGGTATTCCCTTGGCTTTCCTGCGAATTTTTGCATGGACAATACTACTGTTTGGATTACTCGATATGAGACGAACAGCAGAGCATGAAATTACGTTCCCCTCGAGAGTGGCTGTTCTTGTTGATGAAAGCGCTAGCATGACACTGGCGGCCAACACTGATTCCACTACGGCCTCAAAGAAACAGCCAGAGGAAGCCACAAGCCGTGCCAATGTTGCCAGCAACATCCTTCAAAACAGTGACTTTTTAAGTGCTCTCCGGAAGACACACGAGGTGTCCGTGTGGAGTTTTTCAACGAACTCTCAGAAAATTGCATTGCTTCCTCAAGAAAGTCCATCACTCTCAGGCAACGCGACCGATAATGCGCAGGATTGGCAAGAAAAGCTTCTTCCGCAGGGATCAGAAACCCGTCTTGGCGATGCTCTCCTAAACGTTCTACGAGGTGAGCCGGATGAATCACTCAGTGGCATTATTGTACTCACTGACGGTGGAAACAATGCTGGAGTTGACCCAGCGCAGGCCGCATCAAAAGTCGCTGACACGCCAACAGAAGTGCACGTCATAGGACTTGGCTCGGAACGATTGCCCGCGAATGTACGCGTAGCTGATCTGCTTTCGCCACCACGCATTTTCCCCGGAGACAGTTTTAGTATCACTGGCTA
This sequence comes from uncultured Planctomycetaceae bacterium, assembly GCA_913052575.1. Classification (GTDB taxonomy): domain Bacteria; phylum Planctomycetota; class Planctomycetia; order Pirellulales; family UBA1268; genus UBA1268. The sequence goes on along the minus strand of CAJXFK010000022.1, from coordinate 4,219 downwards.
TCTCCAAAGCCAAGGTCTTGAGGGCGAGATTGCGCAGGTGGAGCTTCTTGAAGCAGAGGCTGAGGCAATGATCGGTGCTTCTTCAAACGAAACGCCGGGTGGTCGTGTTATCGATACGACTGAAGTTCAACTTGCTGCAGACGGTGAACTCTTAGCCGTACGGTTTGACCTCGATGGGCTCGAAACTCCCGGAAGTCGTGTTCTTGCAATCCGTGTGATCCCCCCATCAGCAGACAGCAACTCAGGAGACAATCTAGAAGCTGCCGACATTGAAGTTGTTGATAGCAAAACTCAGGTATTGCTACTCTCTGGTGGGCCGAGTCGTGAATATCGTTTCTTGCGGAATGTTCTGCAGCGAGATCAGAGTTTCGCTGTTGACGTACTTCTCAATTCTGCGCCGTCTGGCATATCACAAGATGCGCGAAAAATCCTTGACAGCTTTCCAGTAAGTAGTGAAGCGGTGGATGAATATGACGTTATTATTGCTATCGACTACGACTGGGAAGAATTAGACCCCGCGTCTATCGCTCGCCTTGAACGCTGGGTGAGTGAAGACTCTGGAGGCCTTCTCTTCGTTGCTGGCAACGTCTTCATGCAACAGTGGCTTACAAACAGACGTTTTGAAGCAATCCGAAACCTCCACCCTGTAGAACTTCGCCGTGGTGAGCAGCTTCTTCTTACACCACAATTGGCAGCGACTGATCCACTACCGCTCCGCTTCAGTCCTGATGGGAACGATAGTGAGTTTTTATGGCTCTCCACAAACCCCATCGCCAGCCAAACTATCTGGAGTGAGTTCCCAGGTGTTTACGCGTGCTTCGACACAGCAGTCGCGAAACCCGGAGCTACGGTGTATGCCAGAATAGGACGGAATGACGGTCTTGGAATGAGTAGAGAAGGGCCCATCTACCTCGCCGGCCAACTCTATGGATCTGGCACAGTCTTCTATGCAGGAAGTGGCGAACTGTGGCGAATCCGCGCTGTAGATTCCACAGCCCACGAACGACTGGTCACGCAAATGGTTCGACACGTTGCCCAAGGACGGCTCTTACGAGGTTCAAGTCGTGGCCGATTGATACTTGAAAAAGATCGTTACCCAGTTGGACAGTCAGTGACCGCGCGTATCATGGAGACCACATCCGGTACTCAACCAAAACTCGAAGTCATCACTCCGGACGGTCAGCGGATCACAGTGCCCGTTGCCTCAGATCCAGTTCGCGCCGGCGGACTCCAGGGAAGTTTTGTTGTCACCAGCGAGGGCAGCTGGCAGATCATTCTCACTATTGATGACGCCCAACGGGAACGAACAGTCCGAAGGATTCAAGCAACGCTACCAGACCGCGAACTTATTCAGCCAAAACTTCAGCGCAAGACTCTGAGTCAAATTGCTACCGCTACTGGTGGCTTAGCATGGTTCCCACGAGGAGAGACACTGAGCGAAACTGATATCACAAAAATAGCTGCGATACTGAAGGATCGTTCTCGAACAGAATACGAAACTGGTGAGAACGACAAGGCATTCAAGAAGACGTTGAACACACTCTTACTAGGCATTGGAATTGCCCTTCTGTCTGGAGAGTGGATCTTACGGAGACTGGCAAAACTTGCGTGAGCAACTTGTTGCTCAGCAGACTGACTTCAAAGTCAATTTTATCTAGAGTCAATTATTATGGTCGCTACACCCACTCCACTGAAAACAGAACCTGCTTACACCAAGCGGGCAACAAACAACGAACGGCTATCTCCAGACAATCACAGGCTTTTTCAGTTTCTTCAACGCGTACGCAAACGGGCTCGACGCTGGATACTTCTGGAGGCATTTTCATCCATTGGATTTTCCATCGCGGCATGGTTCTGGCTGACACTACTCCTCGACTGGCTTATCGAACCTCCTCCAGAAGTGCGGATACTTGCTGCAGGAACCCTCTGCGCCTCGGTGGCATTCGTGCTTGTGAATAAACTTTTCCTGAGGTTACGCACACCACTTCACGACGAACAACTTGCATTACTTATTGAACGGACACATCCAGAACTACAAGACAGTCTTTCCACGGCAATAGAACTCCGCCTGAATAACACTGGCGAACTAAATGGCACTGGTGAACTGACGAGAGAAATCGATCCCACGCTCCTAAGCCGTACAACGTCGATCGCTGCTGCTTCTATCAGAAAAATAAAGATGGGCCGTCTTTTCAGGCGAACTCAACTTCTTCGTAAAGCAGGACTCAGCAGCTTTTCTATCGGCACCATGATCGCCGTATTGATCCTGCTTCCAAACGTCCGCGAGACGTGGGCACAGAGAATGCTGATGTTTAGCAACACACCATGGCCGCGACAAGTAACTCTTACTGTTGCTAACTTTCCCAATGGTGTTCGAAGAGTCGCACGAGGAGCCGACACCGAAATACTTGTAACCGCTCAGTCGACTGCAAAATTACCGAAATTCGTAGAACTACAACACCTAGGGACCAATGGTTGGACAACGCATCGCATGGGAACTCGCGGATCGGCCGAAGAGAAAAGCCAACTTTTTACACATGTAATCAAAAACCCAAAGGAAAACCTCACCATCAACATTCGAGGTGGTGATGGAAGAATTCGAGATTTGCGACTCGAAGTTGTTGAACCTCCTTCATTAAAGAAACTTGTTCTCACGATCACGCCTCCGTTGTATATCGGCGGTGAACCACGACCACTTCCAGCAACGCGACTTGTTGAGGTACCAGCGGGTAGCACGCTTTCGATCACTGCGGAAGCATCAAAACCATTATCCAAAGCAACTATTCGATCACTTCCTGTAAAGCAACAGATAAATAAAAATACGACGGGCAATGCAAACTCGGCCGCAGAGCAAGAGTTCATTGTGGCTCAAATTGAAACTAAGCATTCAGAAATAACATCAAAGAATCAGCAGAACTCTCTCAGCAAACCACCAGAAAGTCTCTCTGGAACACTCGGCCCAATACTTGACGACTCCATTCTGGAGATTCAATTCACGGATACCACCGAAATCACCAGCCAAAAACCTATCCGCTTCCAAGTCATAGCTCGGCCTGACCAGCCTCCAAAGGTTGAAGTGACACCTGAGAGCATCTCGTCATTCATCACTGCCACCTCAAGCATTCCTATCACAGGAAAAATCGAGGACGACTACGGCCTTGCGGAAGCAGCGGTCTCACTCCGCCGTATTGCAACCACAGATCAGGCCGAAGCCATTGCGAACACCACACAAACCGTGTCGATGTCATTACCCACACAATCATCAACTGTACTGAATCTCACGAAGGAGCCTTCCGTCCGCATTCACGCTCATTCGCTTCCTGCCAAAGTAGGCGACAAACTCGAACTGGTTGTTTCTGCAAAAGACTATTGCGGCCTTGCCAGCGGACCCAAAACGACTGTGACCGATCCTTGGCGACTTCAAGTTGTGTCACCCGAAGTCCTTCTTGCGATGCTTGAGGCCAGAGAAATCATCCTGCGTCGTCGATTCGAAAGTCTGATTGCAGATTTTCAACAAAAACGAGACCGAGTAGCATCTGACACAACCGCAGAAGAACAGGATCGGGAAGTCATAACATCACGACTTGCTGAAGCCACTTCAAAAGCCAATGGCGAGACCACCGAAATTGCAGGATCGTTTCGAGGTATATCAAAGGAATTATTTAACAACAGGCTCCTTACTCCACAGCTCGAAGCTCGCCTTCTCAATCAGATCGTGACACCTTTAGAAACAATCATCGAAGGACCCCTCGAGCAACTACGTCTTGCGGCCTACGACGCAGAAAAAACTGTAGATGCAAAGCAACTTATCCGAATGGCGGACACCTGCCTTGATCAGATGCGGGCTGTGCTTGATAAGATGATCGAATTAGAAACCTATAATGAAGTTATCGATTCCCTTCGAAATCTTATTGAGCAACAACAATCAATTCGTGGGGAAACAAGCAAACAACAAAAGCAACGTGCTCGTGATGTACTGAAGGGACTTTAAGGCTGTAGTTGAGATGCTGCTTTTGGTTAGCTATAATGTTTCAAATCTTTTCCGATGAGCAACAAAAACTGAAATTTAGTTGATGGATTTTGTGACAAGTAGATTGCAACAGAACTGAGGCGCTGGCCTGGCTGATCTGTTAATCGTTGATTGGTGTGCAATTCGTTAAACTGTCAATTCAAAAATAAAATTTTCCAATAAAATTGAAATCAATTACACGTGAAAACA
>CAJXFK010000021.1 GCA_913052575.1 uncultured Planctomycetaceae bacterium | reverse complement strand
AACCACAGCGAAAACCAAACCCAAGTGCCTCGCTACTTTCAGGCTGAAACTCAAACGAAGGATCGTTGATTGCCAGTCGTTCAAGGGACTCTCGCAACTCCTCAAAGTTTTCACCCTCAGATGGGTAGAGCCCACAGTAGACCATCCGCTGCGGTGGTTTGTAGCCAGCAACGGCTGCGGCTCCGTCTTTACCTGGGACTGTAAGCGTGTCACCAATATGAACATGCTCGACATCTTTGATGTTACAGACCAGATACCCTACCTGGCCGGCAGCAAGCTGGTCACATGATCGACGCTGTGGGACAAACTGCCCAAGATCAATGACCTCATGTGTAACCCCTGTTTTCGAAAATCGAATCTTCTGCCCTTTCGTCACAGTGCCATCAATGATTCGTACATAGGTAATGACACCGCGATAGCTGTCATAGTGACTGTCAAAAATGAGTGCCTGTAACACTTTGTCTGGATCACCCTGTGGCGGTGGTATGCGATCAATGATGGCACCTAATAATTCATTGATGCCGATACCAGTTTTTGCACTGGCGCGAATGACTTCATCGGAATCAATAGCAAGAGACTGTTCCATCTCAAGAAGCACTTCATCAACCCGCGCATGGACAAGATCAACCTTGTTGATGACAGGAACAATTTCAAGATCCTCATTGATGGCAGCATAGGCATTGGCAACTGTCTGAGCCTCTACGCCTTGGAACGCATCAACAAGCAAAACAGCTCCCTCACAACAGGCGAGAGACCGTGAAACCTCATAATGAAAGTCGACGTGGCCGGGTGTATCAATAAGGTTGAGCTCATACAGTTCATCATTATGACGGTATTCCATCCGAACTGCTCGAGCTTTGATCGTAATGCCTCGCTGCCGCTCAAGTTCCATGTCATCGAGCATTTGCGTCTTGAGTTGACGTTTCTCAACGGTGCCAGTGTTCTCCAGCAATCGGTCGGCGAGCGTACTTTTGCCGTGATCGATGTGAGCAACGATTGAAAAGTTGCGAATATGCTTGCAGTCGAACGGCATTCAGGAAATCTTTCCGTGAGATGAAGAGAGTGTCTAGGCGTGCATTGGAGTATTGTGTTGCTTCCAGGCGAGTCGACCGAGACCGGCTGCACCAATAGACCCTGCATTGCCGCCGAGTGTGGCAAATCGGATAGCTGTCTTCTCAGCGAGTGTTGGAAATGTATGGCGGCGGACACAGGTGTCGATACGATCAAGAAATGCTCGTCCAACGGGGTGGTCTTCCCGGCCAAACGTCATCGCTCCACCTAGAATGATAGCTGATGGATCAATCGTATGCATTAGCGTCACAATTCCAACGGCTAGCCAATCAGCTGTTTCCATCAGGAGGTCCATGGCAACCGCATCGCCCTGTTCGGCATGGCGGCCTATCAGGATGGGTGTTATTAATTCACCTTGGGCGACAGCGTCTGCAAGGCTTCCTGTAGCACCATCTTCAAATCGTTCAGCGGCTCTTGCCTTGAGTGCTGTGGCACTTGCATAGGCCTCAAGATGACCTGGTTGACCACACGGGCATATCCGAGCTGACGGTGAAGAGTCGACAATAATATGTCCGCACTCTGCACCATGGCTGTGCGCTCCTTCAATAGTCATATCGTGGATAATGATGCCACCACCAACACCGGTACCGAGTGTGAGAAGCACGAGGCTCGAATCGTCTCTCCCGGAACCTACCCAGAATTCTCCGTATGCGGCTGCAGTTGCATCATTTGCATACGTCACGGTATGGCCACAATGCTCTGCAACCCGTTCTCGGATTGGAAAATTTTCCCAGCCGGGAAAATTGCCAGGTTTGAGGAGAACGCCTGTTGAGAGATTCTGTGGGCCTGGAGTGCCAAGACCCACAGCTGATATTTCAGAACGATCTCGACCGACACAATCTGCTAGGAGCCCAACAGACTGGCCCATGCGAACAGCAGCATCATCTGGCCCATGTGTAACATTGGTTGGTTCAGTATGAAACGCTACTAGCTGGCCACTGTTGTCAACGAGAGCGGCCTTGATATTGGTACCACCGAGATCAATACCAACAAACAGCGGGCCAGATACATCGGCTGCTGACCGGAGCAGTTGCGGTGGTTTAGTTGCTGGCATCAGAGGAAGTATCTTTGGGCGATGGTGTGTTGGAAGTCTCAGGATCCGGTGAGATCACTGTCTCTTTTTCTGAGTTTTTATCTAGCTTTTTTTCAGTTGGCGTCACTGATTGTGCTGCGGCTTCTATCTCACGATCAGCAGCTGCTTTTGCCTCATCGGCGGATTGCCGAGCAGTACGGGCTTTCTGCACTTCTTGCTCAGCAGCACTGGGCTGTGGTGATTTCTTATCGCTATCGAGATCAAGAATTTCGATAGTCTCAATTTCAATGACTTCACTCGGCGGTAGCTCCTTTGACGAGCAGCCAAAAAACAAAGCACTTGAATAGAGAAAACAAATGATGCACAACACTTTTGTGCAGGAGTTCCACGTTTTATTCATGATGAGATTCCTCATAAAGGAAAAATTGTTTTATGAGATTGTTGCATATTCATTCCGTATTTTCACAACGAAGTATGAGCTAGCTAGAGTACGGCTTCAATGACTTGTGCTGGAATGAGCCATTGCAGTTCTCCTGAATGCCCGAAGCCATTTTCAAGACAAATTGACGCGATAGCACCTTTTTGCATCCGAATATCCGCCGTGCCGTCTCCGATTGCCTTCGCAACCAGTCGCCCAACACATGGAGCATGACCGACCCATGCCACACGTGGGACTTTTTCTGCACTGGTCCACTCTGTGATGTCTCGCCAATTTGAACCGGGGGCGAGCGCGTCATGAATTTCCAAACGGGGTGTTTTGAGCACGTCAACCATAATCTCTGCAGTTTCACGTGTCCGCACTAAGGGACTGGTCACAATGAGGTCAACATTGAACGCAATCTTCTTCATGGATTTCATGAAGTTCTCAAATCGTGTGCGACCTTTCTTGGTGAGGCGACGATCGTAATCATCTTGATCGAGTGAACCCTCTTCAGCCCACGCATGCCGAATAATATAAAGATGTGTTGGTAACTTATTCATGATTCTGATTGTGGAAGCCTTCTGGTGTGATAGCAAGATCAGGCTTGTGTGATAGTGAGTTCAGGATCGTCTCCAGAGAACTGTGTCCTTGATACCCAGGCTGTCTCGTTCTGCCTGTGTCTCCTGCCACCAGCGGCGTGCGTCGACCGGATAGCCAGCGGTTGGTGTCAGCGTGGGAATGCAATGCGTCCAAAATGTATTAAAGACCGTCATTGCTACTTCCCGTGTATATTTTGCAGTCATGCTCGCAACTGCCACAGGGAGTTGAGATTCACCACCAACAGAAAAATGTATTGATGTTGGAACGGGCTTGTCGTGAATGAGGTAGCGAGAGCATTTTGCTGTTTCTGATACTGGTTCAACTCGTGCCGCATCGAAACAATGTGAGACAACGCCTGCATACCGCTTTCTTCCGCCATGCCGATCACACCAGATGACTGTGGGCCTCTGCGGATGTTGACTTCGAAGATGAAAAGCAAGCTGAAGAGAGAGTTGTGAAAGGAGATCCGATTTATTCATCCCAGTATCGAGTAAAGCATTAAATTCTTCTGGGAAAATCCATCGGCAGGCGATACCGGTGAGCCGAATGGTGTGGCTTTGTAACTGTTTCTCAGCGTGTCCTGCATGGTCAATTGTTTTTGATAGTGATGTTGCTTGAGGAAGTGCAACTCCATCGAGCTTCTCCCAGCATGTGGCATTAGACTCCTGTGGAGTTTGAAGTGTTAGGTATGAAAGTAGCTGACCACTATTCGATGGTAGTGTGTTTGTCGCAATTTGTACCGCTGCCAAGACACCTCGTTCCAAGGGTTCAAGGGTTTCAGTCTTTGTGCCTTTCCGGGTGAATATCTTTTTTGAATCACCCCATGGTGGGCCGACTCCGGCTTGATAGTCTTTGTGAATATCATTTTGTAATGCAAGAAATGTATCAGCAGCTCTCTTTTCATGACTCGAAGGACAGTCGTTCTGTGGTTTGTCGATAACCCATGAAGATCCACCAATTACCAGCGGACCAAGATTTGGTCCGTAGCCGGCCTCATCAATACCAATCACCAGAGTCATTGGTGTGTACCTGTCTGGGTCTCGGAGGTACCACCCGGGAATTGACGGCAATACTCATAGATTGCCACAGCGGTTGATGTTGCTGCATTGAGACTATGAGGAAGCCCGGCCATTTGAATTTCTGCAACACGATCGAGTCGCTCAAGAACCTCTGGATCGATACCGAGTCGTTCATTGCCTATGACAAGAACAGTCTTACTTACAAAGGGAAATGAAAATAAACATTCAGAATGAGTTGATTGTTCAAGACCGACTATCTGCCACCCTGATCGCTTCAGTTTATCAAGCACAGGTGGCAGGCTTCGATGAACATCAATCGTGATTTGTTGTGCTGCGTCTCGAGCAACGTTCTCATCAAGTTTGCTCGAACCACAGGTAATGAGATGACGGATTCCAAAACATCCACACGTTCGTACGATGTTCGATAGATTGACTTTACTGCGGAAGGCGGGGCAGGCCACAATCAACTCACGTGGACCTGCCAGGTGATGTGGCGGTCGGTGGCGAATATGCTCAAAAGGTAATCCCGTAGGAGATGACATGATCTGTAGCATGACACGAAACGTCTGGTTTCTAAAGCAGTTACTCCTTTTTGCCGGTGCAATTTCGGTTGCCAGCTGTGGATGGTTCGGGAATGAACCAGTTGATCGTGTCGCACCACAAACGGTTCAACAGCAAAAATCCAACCCGGTGTCTGTGGTGATTGCAGATCACTCAGAGATAATGAAACGGATTGCATCACATCGAGGAAAGATTGTTGTGCTTGACTGCTGGAGTACCTCGTGTCCACCCTGTGTTCGAGAGTTTCCAGGTCTTGTGATGCTTCAAAAAGAGTACGGTGACTCAGTAGTCTGTCTTTCCCTATCTTTCGACTATGAGGGTTTTGGTGTTCCCGAAGATGTCCTGCCACCTGTACGAAAATTCTTGGAGCAGGTTTCAGCAGGAAGTATTGAAAACCTGCTCAATCGTGATGGGGCAGACTCTTTGTATACAAAAATGAACCTTACGAGTGTGCCTGTAGTTATGGTTTGGGACAGAGATGGTACGCTGGTGCAACAATTCGATGATGATTATGCAAATAAAAAGTTAGGTAGAGCTTTTACCTACGATGACGTACGCCAGGTTGTTGAACAGGTGACGCAGTCCACAGTAAAGGAATAATGCACAATGGGAGTTCGGGAGAGAAAAAAGAGTCAGCCGGTGTCATCAACGACTCTGGAAACTCCTCATGGACCGACTCAACACGATGTTATTCGTGGTTCTCTTGGTTTTGGAAGGGAAACAATTGAATCACTGATTATTGCGTTCACGCTCGCCCTTCTTTTTCGTGCATTCGAGGCCGAAGCTTTTGTGATCCCAACGGGCTCTATGGCTCCAACACTGATGGGGCGACATAAAGACCTCGACTGTAGTGAGTGCGGGTTTAACTTTCAGGCAGGAGCCAGTCGAGAAGAAGACGATCAGTCGCAGACTCTTCGAACAGAATTAGGTCGATTGAACCGTGAAATCGATAGACTGCAACGGTTGGCGGATGATTTGTCAGCAGGTGCTCAACAGCGAGAAGTTGCCAGGCAGCAGATTGCTGATTTCGAGTCACCCGGTGGCAAACTATCGGTCCTTCAATTACGACTGGCTGGCAAAATGATTGCTTCAGCAACATGTCCGAATTGTGGGAACGTCATGAAGTTGATTCAGGGCGAAGGACCCGGTGTTACCTACGACACTCGCTATCCTTCGTACAACGGTGACAGAATTCTTGTTGATAAGTTTGCATACGACTTCCGTGAACCAAACCGTTGGGATGTTGTCGTCTTCAAATATCCGGAGGGAGCAAATACAAACTACATCAAAAGACTTGTGGGTTTACCAAACGAATTAGTAAGTATTGCCGGAGGAGATATCTGGACCAGTCGTGATGGAAAGCCAGCAACGATTGCCCGTAAACCGCCGCATGTCATGCAAGCGATGCTCCAGGTTGTTGAGGACAATGATTTCCCAGCGGTACTGTTGCAGAACGATGACTGGCCTTCTACCTGGACGGATTGGGCAGCCACCAGTTCGTGGCAGCCTGAAAAAAAACAGCGACAATTTACAACAACATGTTCGGCAGGGCAGTCGGCAAGCCTGCGTTACCGGCGGTTCACTCCTACGGCGAATGAGTGGAAAGAAGTTCGTCTTGGAATGGGTGTTCGTGAAGGGGTGGTCCCAACGCTCGTCAAAGACTTTCAAGCCTATAACGCGATACGTCAGGGAAGTCACTGGGTAGGCGATCTTGCAGTCGAGTGCATGCTTCAAAGCAGTTCCCAAAGTGGTCGCGTTGTGCTCGATCTTATTGATGGTGGGCAACAACATTCATGTTCGATTGATCTTGTTGATGGCACCGCGACACTCACAGCCGCAAGCGGTGCTACAGCAATAACATCGACTCCAATAGTCGGTAATGGTTCGTGGAAAGTGATGTTTTCAAATGTTGACGATGAATTACGGATTTTTGTAGATGGCAAGATCATGCCAACAGCAACACCGGTCGTCTGGAGTTCAGAAATAACAAAAGAAGCAACACGTGATCCGGTGCTCGATGTTGTGCAGCCAGGGTCCGAAAATCTATCCGATCTTGCCCCGGTTGGTATTACAGTGACGGCACAGAAAAATCCTGTGAGCGTCACAGTTTCTTCACTCAAAATTCTTCGTGATATTTTCTATATAGGTGCTGTTGGATTTGGCCGCCGCGGTGAAATCCGAGATGAACCAGTTCTCGAATTTCCGCTTGAGGACGATCAGTTTTTTGTGCTCGGTGATAACTCGGCCGCAAGTAAAGATGGGCGACTCTGGATTGATGTCCATTATGTCGACCGTCGTCTGCTTCTTGGCCGGGCAATATCAATTTTTTGGCCCCATATGATACCGGCATCCCAACACATTACGGTCACACTTCCCGTATTGGGAGAGTTGCGATTGCCCTCATGGCCAAACTTCGCGAGGATGAAGTTCATCCGGTGAATACGATGGACTGCCTTATGGATATATATAAAGTGAAATCAAGGATGGGCCATGTCGCTGCTTAAAGCTCAAGAACTTGTCAAGGTATATGGACGTCGGCGTGTCGTTGACGGTGTATCATTTGAGGTTCAGCAGGGTGAGATTGTTGGTCTTCTTGGACCTAACGGTGCTGGTAAAACAACGAGCTTCCGTATGACGTGTGGCCTTGTTATTCCAAACGGTGGTCGAGTGTTACTCGATGATAAAGAGATTACAAAGTGGCCAATGTTTAAGCGGTCACGTGATGGTGGAATGGGATATCTTGCTCAGGAGCAGAGTGTTTTTCGAAAGCTTACAGTCGAGCAAAATCTACTGGCAATTATGGAACTGATCGGCATGTCACGAAAAGAACGTAGACGCCGAAGTGAAGAATTGATGGAACAATTCGATATCACACGAATTCGAAAATCAAAAGCACACGTTATTTCAGGTGGTGAAAAAAGACGTCTGGAAATTGCTCGCTGCCTTGTAACGCAGCCCCGTATCATCCTTCTCGATGAACCATTTACTGGGATTGATCCGGTAACGATCCATTCAATCCAGAAAATTATTATGGGCCTTCGCGATGATGGAATTTCCATTTTAATTACGGACCATCGTGAACGTGAAACGTTGGCGATCACAGATCGAAGCTATATTGTACGAGCCGGTAAGATTCTCTGTCACGGTACTGCTGAAGAAGTTCTGAATAATCCTGACGCTAAAAAATATTACTTTGGTGAGACACCTCCTGGAAATCCATTGGATTCAACCGAAGCTGCATAGAAGATCGCACGGTACGAATTCATTGTGCTGAGTTATGCATCTGACACTGAGCTATGCATCTGTCGATGAGCTATGCATCTGCCGGTGTGCCAAGGAAATAGGTGGTGAGAAAGTCGCGTCTGTCCGTTTCGCAGCGGACGTACTCAACCATAGCAAGAAGTTTCTGCTGATCACGCCGCAATTTTTCTGCAAGCTCTGTTTCGTTGGTAAGAGAATCCGGCAATGTACTGTAATGTAAAATCTTTTTTTCAGTGCCTGCAATTGGCTTGCTGAATTGGATCACATCAAACCGCTCGAGCATGAGAAGCGCACTCTCAAGACGTCGGTCATGACGCGCCTGTCGGCCAAGTATTTTTTCATTCAACCACTCAATGCCAAAAGCGTTTACCTTTTCAAGATCTTGTTCGAGTACATAAAGAACCTGACGGTAAAAGTTGGCATCCGGATTTGCCCAACGGATAAATTCCATGAGCATGGGCAGATCATTCTGGTCGTAGAGGAGCGTGCATTGAGAAGGTAGTCCATCTCGACCAGCGCGACCAATTTCCTGATAATAGCTTTCAAGTGAACCAGGGACTTCAGCATGTGTGACGGTGCGTATATTCGCTTTATCGATTCCCATGCCAAACGCATTTGTGGCAAGAACTATTGGCTCTTTGCCGCTGAGAAAGCGTTCTTGCATTCTTTTACGATCAACAGGTCGTAGGCTTCCGTGGTAACAGCCGTGAGGAACACCTTCTTCTTCGAGGAGATGGCTCAATCGTTCAAGTGTTTTGATAAGTGTGAAGTAGATAATATGACCGCCATCATGAGCCTTAAATTTTCTAAGAATGGTAAGGAGGTGTTGTAATTTGTCGTCTTCACCCCAGACCTCTTCAACAACAAGCGCAAGATTCGGTCGCTCAATGCCTTCATGAAACAGCTCCACATCAGCTTCTTCAAGGCCGAGTTGTTGCACAATGTCTCGCTGGACCTCAGGTGTTGCGGTCGCTGTCAGAGCAAGTGTTGTTGGATAGCTCAGAAATTGACGAATCTCACCAACGCGCGTGTAGTCCGGACGAAAATCATGCCCCCACTGGCTGACGCAGTGTGCCTCATCGACTGCGAGTAACGGTACTTTGCGTACGCTTAGAACATCTCGAAAATCAGGTTTTTGAAATCGCTCCGGTGTGACATAGAGCAATTTATATGAGCCATTTGCGATCGCTCGGTAGCGGGCAATTCGAGCTTCCTTTGAAAGCGATGAATTTATAAATGTGGCGTCTATACCACGAGCATTGAGAGTATCGACCTGATCTTTCATGAGTGCGATTAACGGACTGAGCACGATGGTCAGTCCATCACGCATCAACGCTGGGACCTGATAGCAGAGACTTTTACCACCACCTGTTGGCATCAGCACTAGGCTATGTTTATCAGCGAGGGTTCGTTCAATAATTGCTTCTTGCGTGCCTCGAAATGCCCGATACCCAAAGACATTGTTGAGAACATCGTTGGCTGATCTTGTATGGGTCATTCAGTTGGAATTAATCGGAGTGATATTATTAGAGTGATAGTATGAACAGATTTATCGGCTGCTGTTCTTCCGAACAGCTTAGGATCATCGAGAATAAACATACGCCCATGGTCATCTGCTTACGGCAGTCTTTGCGTTCCCTGGTTTTTATATTCTTAGTTGGATGCAGGCTGTAACGCCCTCTGGGCATAACTTTTCAGCTTTGACTTACTCGGTTGCTTTGGATCGAGTACCTCAGGATAGCTACGTAAAAACTGATTTTCATCAATGACGTTCAGGTAGAAATGCGTTGTGCCTTCAGGGATTTTAGCAACGACGGTATCATTTTTTTTAATCGTTGTTGCGGTACGAAACCACTCTTCATAACGCTTTCCACCATTTTTCGTGTAGATCAAATCGGCACGTTGTATGTCAGCACCATTATTTTTCAATTGGAATATGACACGATCGCCATTCTCTTCATGAGAGACAATAGTCGGAGTTTTTTTCTTCGACGGTGGTGCTCTCTGTGCGTAAGGATTGTAGTAGGGATAACTTGCATTCATCTCGGTAAGAATATCTGTTAACCGTTGATCCATCGTAGATGCTTTGTCCGGCATGGATATGACAAGATTGTTTTGCTCTTCAATATCAACACGTTTTTTCAATCCATTCTCCGTCCTGTAGAGCCTATAAAGCTCCAGCGGAGAATTCTTTGTATTATTAATGTGGTCATAGTTGCGAATGAGCTTGTAGTCACCAATACGAATGGTGCTTTCCAGTGCTGCACTATTGGGAAAATGCCAGACCATTGTGTCCCGGATCGACCCATCAGCTCCGTGAACCAGCGCAGGGTCTGTTGGGTCCTGTTTCAGGCACGCAGTAAGGTCACACCCGTCGAGATGTTTGCCAGCAGCTGGTGCTGTGCCAGTGAGGCTGAGAATCGTTGGGTAGAAGTCGAGACCATTCACCATAACGTCTGATTCAACGCCACGTGGAATATCTGGGCCGGTAATAATAAGCGGGACACGAGTGCCACCCTCCATCAGTGAGATTTTTCCGCGATCAAGAGGAAAATTGTCGGTAATGATCTGCGATGAACTTCCCTCCATCCCACCGTTATCAGATGTAAAAATCACGTATGTATTTTCGATAAGTGTGTGGCCGGGCCACCGAGGGTCAGGTGTCTCTTCAAGGTGTGAAATGAGTGTGCCAATGTAATGATCGAGTTGTTCGACCATCGCACAATAAAAAGGATTTGTCTGGCCTTTTTGGAGCCACTTCTGATCCGGATTTTCAGGAAGTGTGACACCAAGTTTTTTAACATACTTTTCAAGAAGACGCTTGCTTCGGGTTTGAATTGGTGTGTGTACAAGCCACGTTGCGTAGTACAAAAAAAATGGCTTCTCCTTCTGTTCTGAAAGAAACTGGATGGCGTCCTCAGTGGTCTGATCTCGTGGAAACCCATCAGCATCAACACGATATAGATCAGTGTTTGTATTTGTGGCAAATTCACTCATGCGATCCGGTTTCATTCGACGGCTCACACCAAGATCATGTCGTGTCCAATCGAACCCGACGTCTTCAGGCTGTGGGAATGCATTGTGATTAATTGCGATGTGCCATTTCCCAGAATGTCCGGTTTCGTATCCTGCATCAGCCAGCGCGCGGGCAATCGTATATGTGTCCTCTGGCATCCGACCGCTGAACCATGGTGATATCATCGTCCAGGCGTGGAGATGGTGAGGGGCTGGCGGAGCGCCACCTACAACATGAGTCTTTTGTGCTCGTGCTGGATGAATCCCACTCAGAATGGCACATCGTGTTGGTGCACAGGTTGGAGCCGGAGAATATGCCTGCCAGAATTTGACCCCCTTTTTTGCAAGAGCATCAATATGTGGGGTCTCCATGGGGGTTGGAGTGTCAACGTCATAGCAGGCCACATCTTGCCACCCGAGGTCGTCGGCAAGAATGAACACAATATTAGGAGTTGGTGCAGTTTGTATTGGTTGTTTACCAACAACTCTATCGAGATTGATACCAACACAGAGAGTACAGCAGATGAAAGCCATAGTTTTCATATAGAAGTTATCAATCTCGTCGGGGCGCAATTCGATAGTCGACAACAATGTCATCGACGAATAGTTTTGTGTCTTCTATCCTACAGTGACCACCAGGCGGCGTAAGAACAAGGACAAAAGTCTGATCGGCATCAATTTGTAGCGTGTACAGACCACGTACTCCACGAGAAAAAAATCGACCGCTGACCGTATCATAGATATCTCGCTCTATTAGTGGATCAAAAGTAACTGTTTCTGCCGTGCGAAGAGGGTTATGGAAAAGATATGTCGGATACGCTGGAGGATGAAATCACTCTGTCTTTAAACAGTCCCAGCGCACTTGCCATTGATGTTCGTCTTTTTACACACGGCTCCCAGAAGACCAATATGGTTCCCCATGTGCATTGCATGATTCGTACCAATTTTAGATAGCCATTTTTTCTTGGCACTGAAGTAATTGTTCGAATCAAGATCACCATACTTTTCCTGGAGATCTTGGAATCACTCGTACACTATTGGATCACCGGTTGCGTAAGGCCGAAACGACCTGTCTTTATCAGGAGACCACTTCGTCAGGGCTTCGTAAAAGAATAGGTACTCAGGGTGATGACGCTTCAGGATGGCTGCAGGGTCGAGAGAGGGATCTCGAAGATCTATTGTCGTGAGTGCCTGTCGCAGTTGTGCATTTACATTAGCTGTTGAATCCAAGCTTCGGTGGCTTCATGCTTCGAAGAGTCAACACGGCACCAACTGACATGAGTGCAAGTCCGAGCCATCTCGGCGGTGATACAACTTTTCGGCTTGCAGTCGCTTGCCAAACATTTGGTGTGACAGCTTTGTCTGAAGCAATTTGTGATGACACGACACGGCTTGAAAAATCACTTAAGGTAAATGATTCGACCATCCGAAACTGGATGCCAACAAAAAAGACAAGCAGACCAACAAGTAAAATTGTGTGACGTCTCACAAGAAGTATTCCGCATGTGGGAGTAAGAGTTCTCTTCCGTTAAATAAGATCGACCGGACGTGTTTGCTGATTCAATAGAGAACGTAGATTGACGAATATGACGGTTAATTCAGATGCAACAAAAAGGATCAGGATGGCTCGCACATTCTTGTACGATAACACTCGTAAAGACGCGGAGCACGTGTCAGTCGGCGGCTATCGCCACGACAGAGGCCTGTCCCATCGTGCTAAAATTGAGAGAAATTGCAGTCCGTGGTCGTCCTGTCATTGGCTCGTCATGAATGACCTGGACTGGGCATGCTGGGTCAGGTGTTTCGTAGTTTCGTGTCTGAGGAATCGAGCCTGATTCAACTGCAAGGACACTCGCTGCTAATTCAAGGAGGCCACTGCCGGCACCCGCATGCCCAAAGTTTCCCTTTGGTGCGGTGACAGGTGTGTCACCAACAACAGCTGCAATAGCTTGTGCCTCAGCACGATCCATCGGTTCTGTGCTCAGGCCATGGGCGTTAATGTGACCAAGTGTCTCACTGTTCAGGCCGGATTGCCGGAGCACATTCCGTAACGCCATTTCAACACCACGTCCAGTTGGAAGATTCTCTCGCTTTCGCGGTTCACAGCATGCAGCTGTCGCGAGAATTCGACTACGGATGTGACCGCCTCGTTTTTCGGCATGCTCTCTTGATTCAAGGACAAGCACAGCTGCACCTTCTCCATTTACAAGACCATCTCGATGCAAGTCAAAAGGTCGGCAAGCCGCTCCAAAATCATCATTTCGTTTTGAAAGTACTGCGTTTCCTCGTGCAACAAGTGCCGTTGGATGTAAGCGACTTCCAGTACCACCGGCCAACATGACGTCAGCCCAGCCTCTCTGAATAACACTTGCAGCTTCGGAAACAGCTAACAAACTTGAGACATCCCCAAGAACGATGGTGTTATTTGGACCCCGAGCATCTTGGGCAATTGCAATATGGGACGCTGTCATGTTTGGCAGGTGTTTCAGGAGCCAGAGTGGCTGCAATTCCTCGTGGATCGCTTCTGCCCAATGTTCGTAAGAAAATGTACCAGCACTTGTTTTGGCACGGCGGTAGGTTGTTTCAAGATCATCAAGATCGGCATAGATCATTTCGTTACCAAAGACGACTCCGAAACGCTCTGGATCAAGTGTGTCATTCGATATGCCAGCATCGGCTATCGCCAGGTCTGCAGCTGCGAAACCGAATTGGATATCCCGGCTCATTACCTTCAAGCTTTTTCGAGGCCTTACATAGAGCTTTGGATCAAAACTCGGAACCTGTCCACCAAAACGAACAGTAAGGCCGTTTGCGTCAAAAAGGTCGATGGGTCGGATACCACTTTCGCCTTCGAGCAGCGCGTGCCAAAAGGCATCAGTCCCAATGCCTATAGGACTGATGACTCCAACGCCAGTAATGACAACATCCGGTGTATTCTGCATAGTTTAGCCAGCATAAGGATATCGGATGTCAACAAAAAAGAACTCAAATCGACTCCTCACGACCTGCATAAGTCATCGTCACGAGCAATGCTATTGTCGGGGATGGGTCGCTCGCCACGTGGCGGGACGAATAGGATTTGATGCCTCCCAGAGGCCAATTTGAGCCTTTTTTGCCTGCTCCTGTGCTGTAAGAAGATCTTCAGGAGGTGAATATCGGTCAAAGACCCAGGCGAGTCCTTCAGCAACCAGTTCCCGATTAATACTTCGACCGTCCACCCAGAGTGTTGCCAGGAGCCGATCGTACTGATCACGCCCGCGTGATTTTACTTGAAATGGAACCTGATCTAACTTTCGAGCCAGCGCATCACGAGCGATTTTTCCATAAGGCTGCCGGTACTCTGGAGCATCAATATCCGCGAGACGAATTTTCTCAGCGTGGCCGTTTTCGTCAACGACCGTCACCGTATCACCGTCATGTACTTTTCGAATAGTCCACGTACCATCATTCAGGGAACGAGTATCTTGCTGACGACGACACTCACCAATCGCAAGCATTGGTATAAGAAGAGCCAATGTCCAGAATAATTTAAAGACCTTGGAAGACATACGACCCTTATGAAAAAAAGAATGCAGCGAGCACCCTCGTAGCATACGTTTTTTCTAGAGAATCGCGAAAGCGATCTGTGCACTGCTTTTCGATATATTCCAGATTGTTGTGAGAAAAGCTGAAATTTTAAGCGGGTCTCCCACCCGGTGGGCCACGACGCCCGGGAGGTCCGCCTCCTCGGCCTGGTTCGATTCCCAACTGTTCACGACGCTCGGTCATGGCTCGTCGATATTCAGTTCGACGTGCCCGTTCATCTGGTGATGAGTTATCAAGGCGCTGCTTCATCCAATCGTTTCGGGTATCCTCTGTTCGTTCTGGACCACGACGTCCTTGACCAGCCTCTCGATTCGCCTCCTGTCCACCGCGTCGACCCTCTTGTCCGCCGGCAGCTTGTTCATTTTGTGAAGTCTGTTGGTTCGTATTGGCCTGCTCACGAGCGGCTCGTTCCGCAGCCCATCGCTCGCGACGCTCTTTACTGCGAGCTTCTTCAACTTGAATCCGTCGATCCATTTCTGCCTGTCGCTGTTTCTGTGGCAGTGCGAAATATGATTGGGTTGCAGCTCGTTCGCGAGCAGCAAAAAGTCGGCCCATATCTTGCCGAATCTGACCACGATACTGTTCTGGAACATTCCGAAATTTTTGAAACCATTCGCCCATATCACGATCTGATGAACCATAAGGAATTTCATTTCGTGCAACTCTACCGAGATATGCAACCTCTTCATCAACCATCGTATGAATCTCTGCAACAACCTCTGGCTCAGTGAATGCACCTGCCCACCAGCTAGCAAAAAATATCAGGAGTAGGAGACACGTGCTTGCAGCGATCGTACGCTGAAGCCACTTTCGACCAGAACCTTTGTTCGGATGCCGGTGAACAGCGGCACGAATTGAAGTACGAGTTTTTGAGGAATGAGCCACATCTTACTCCTGTGGAAAGTTGACCAACGGAGAGCACTAACAGGATTCAACTAGAGTAAAAAATCTTAGGGTATGAAACGCTTGGTTAAGAAAAAAGTTGCGGTATTTATTGTATTAATAAAAGTACTATTAAAAAGTAGACGAAAAAGCACAAGAAAGTACATCTGCTATGCCAACCGTTCTGTCTGTCACAATTCTAATAGTAGTGGTCCGCTTTGAGCTGTATGTGTCCAGATCTGTGTGAGAGTCTTGCCTTTCACAGAAACCGTAATTTCATAGTCACCGAAGAATGCTTTTGTTTTCACCTGGCCCTCGGTATTGGTCTGTCGATCAAGATTTGTTGACCAACTTTCATGCACAAGGTTACGCCAGATGTTGAGAGCAGGTCGTTCAGTCCAGTCTTTTCGAATGAATGTGCCCTCAGGTTTCCAGTGATATCCAGCCCAGAAGCCCCAATTGATGAAGCCAGTCATTTTCGGGTGGCTGAATGACAACGTGAGGATGTCGCGCAGATAATCTGCATGAAGTTTGTCGTCATTACACACAAAGTCATATTCAGTCACAACAAGTCGATCGACAAGTGGTGCAAATCTTTCGTATCGCCTCCAGAGGTCTTCCATGCCTCGAAGATTGTTTACTGAAAAGTGACTTTGAAAACCAATACCGTCAGCTTTGGATGGCACCTGCCGCTGGAACTCTTTCATAAACTGAAAGAACTGTTCCTCACGATCATTATCAAAGAGCGCTTCATTGACTATCAGTTTTGCAGATGTCATTGTACGCTGCTCAGTAAAAAGATCTGCATAGACTGATGGACCGAAAACATCACGAAGATCTTTTTGGAATCGAATGGGATGGTTAATGGCATCCCATTCATGGATGACATCTTTCGTTAAGTTCAAAACATATTTCTCATGCTTTCGTATAGATGAGAGAATTTTGTTTGGTTTATTTTCTGCAACAAAGGCGTTGCTCCATGGTTGAAGATTCCCCCAGACAAGTGTGTGTCCGCGCATAGGAAGGTGCCGGTCGTTCGCCCATTGCAGAGTATTTGCAAGATCAGAAAGAAGTTGGTTTGCGTAGTTGCCTTGTTTCGCATCTGGTGTGTGCTGCGGTATCAGCGCAGGCACAGGTACGAGTGCCTCAAAAAGCTCCTCAAATATTTGTCGATACCGTATGGCATTAGAACTCATATCATCAACAAGGCGAACGTGAAACGTGCTCCCAAAACCAAACGCATGTCGACGCATTCGTATGCGTACGTCAGCTTGCTGGATAGCGTTTCCCTGCGCATCAAAAACACGAACAACCAGTGGTGACATTCTGTATTTTTCTATTCGTGCGGCTGCTGCTTCACGCCAGGGAGCATTTGGTTCACGACCCTGATACCCAGCCTCCATCATGGGCAGGCGAGCCATGTCGAAACCCGGGGGTGCCAGATACAGTCGAACGTCTTCAATTTCGATTTGTTGCGGCTGAAGATCGAAGCTGATTCGAATCTTGCCCGTATTTTTTGGAAGTGCTGTAGCTGCTCGAAATGGATGAAAATACCATCCCCACTCACGACCAATCGTGCCTTTGTGGTAGAGCGCTGTCTGCCGAAGTGTGTCTCGGTCACCAATATGAATCAAGACACGCCCTGGGCGATTTTCCTTGGACTGCATATTGGTATGAACGAGTCGGCATCGAACAGCGACAAAACCGACCTCGTCTTCTAGAAGCGGAGGATCAAATGTTTTTGAAAACGCTAGTTTGTTTCCCTTTTCAAGATTTCCAGTTGCATTTGCCAACCACACGAAACTATTTCCGGCAGGCAGTTTTTCAAAGTGACCCGTTTCTACCGCCTTTGGCAATGCGTCCGGAAGACCTTCCTGAAGAACCTGTGTCAGTTCATCAGGAAGATAAGGCAATGACTGGGCGGTACAGTTGTCGGCATGCAGAAAAAAAAGTGAACAAAGAATAAGTATCGCTAATAATAATCCCCAACAAGTAGAGAGAAAAATTTTATTCATCATTTTTCCAGTGATCATAAAACAATGGTGCGCGGTGATGCCAAGTGGCACTTATAGTGCGTTGCAACGTAGATCAGAGGCAGGCAATAAGTTTTTGAAATTTGTTTTGTCATGGCTGAAAGATACCATTCAGGGTACCATGAGAATCATTGATCAAATGTAATCAGGAATCGACTGGGGGAAATCAATGCAACCTTCTCTTTTTGTGCGTTGGCTTATTATCTGTCTGGCATTCATAATATTTGCTGCAACGGGGTTCGCTGAGCCGCCGAATGGTGCAAAGCAAGTCGAGGTTGATAAAGAGCTCAAAGTCCAACAGAAAGCTAAACAGGACTATGCAGGAACATGGCGAATCGAAACGATTGCCTCGAAAGGCAATATGTCGGAGCCAGATAAACGAATTGTTGTCGATAATAAAGCAGATGGAACATGGACCTTACTGATAGACGACGAAGAGTTCAGTAGTGGTACAAACTCCTTTTGTCCTCTCTGTGATCCACAGGAAATTGATATTTCAATTACAGGCGGACAAGGTGAGGGAAGCGTTCTGCAGGGAATCTATGAGGTTGAAGAGTCAACACGACGACTCTGTTTTCAGAGCGGTACCGGTTCGCGACCAAATAGTTTTGAGTCACTGTATGGAGATGAGAGTGTTGTTGTGACGTTTGTTCGGGAGTAATTGTGGAACAAATGGTATCTGGGGTATGGCAACGTGTGACTGAAGAGTTCAAAGAAAGCATTGAAATGTTTTTGAGTCGATTTGTTTTTTGTGCATCCTTGGCATTCGCATTTGTCTTGAGTGTTGAGAACACACACGCCGAACACTCCGGCGGATTTAATCTCATGGCTATAGAAGAGCCTCGTGTTCTTCAAAAAGCAGATAACTATCTTGACGAAGAGCCGAGGACAGTCACATCTTCGCGATGTGAAAGAAGTGCCGGTGGACTCCATGATTATTACTCGGAAGGTGATTATTGGTGGCCTGACCCAGAAAACCCAAAGGGCCCCTTCATTCGGCGGGATGGTGAAACATACACAGATCTGTTTTTAGATCATCGATTGGCAATGATTCGGCTGAGCGATATTGTGGGCTGCCTGACTTCGGCGTATCTCATTACAAAAGATGAGCGGTATGCTGCACACGCCGTCAGGCACCTTGAGGCATGGTTTGTTCAGAACAGTACAAAGATGAACCCGAATCTTCTCTATGGGCAGGCTATACAGGGTCGTTATGAAGGGCGAAGCATTGGTGTTATCGATACGCTTCATCTCACGGAGGTTGCTCGAGGTGCCAAGCTTCTGTGTTCATCATCATCATTTTCAGTGGAATGCCAGGCTCAGGTAAAGCAGTGGTTTCGGACATATCTGACATGGATTAATACCCATGAATACGGCGTCCGTGAAAAAAATCACCCAAACAATCACGGTGTGTGCTGGTCGCTTCAGGCAGCTTCTTTTGCAGATCTCGTAGGCGATGAAAAAATTCTGCAATGGATTCGAGAACAGTTTAAATCCGTTTATGTGCAGAAGATGATGGATGATTCAGGAGGCTTTCCAGCAGAACTTGCGCGCACAAAGCCCTATGGATATTCGCTCTTTGTTATCGACGCCATGGCCGGAGTGGCTCAGGTCGCATCTACGAAAGAAAATAATCTGTGGATGTTTCAGTTACCCGACGGACGTGGCATGCACCGTGGCATGGAATTTATTGTGCCGTACATCGAGAACAAATCTTCATGGCCATTTCCACATGACGTCATGTATTGGAATGAGTGGCCAGTACGGCATCCCTGTCTGCTCTTTGCTGGGCTGCAGTACCAGGACGATCAGTATCTCAATGTCTGGAAGAAACTTGAAGCAGACCCAGAGACATTTGAAGTCAAAAGAAATCTTCCGCTTCGCCATCCACTACTATGGGTTTTGGGTCATTAAGTGGGAACATATTCTCCAAGCCAATTAAGTCCTTGTGTTGCAGGACTTCAAAAAATCATTGGCAATGGAAAACAGTTATGAGTTAGCCAAGAAGCTAAACTTATTGATGAGATACTTTTGGTCGCCCTTCAACATCAAGTTCAATCACAGTGGCAATTTTATCAGGCATAGCATCACCAACAAAAATTGTGACCTGTTCTTTATTGGACGCTACACGAAGAGTGTCACCATCAGCAAGTCTCCGAGCAGTCGGTACCTTCTGCGTCATGATTGGCACAATAAGTTTGCCATCAGAAGGCCAATCAAAGACGTGTAAATAGAAGCGTGTTTTTCCTCCAGGCAGTGATTTCTGTGAGCAGCGACCCCAGCTGAGTTTTTCAAATGGGCTGGCTTTTGTACCATAGATGGATGCACCATTGGTTTTCATCCAGTCGCCGATGACTTGCAGAGACTTGATGCTTTCTTCGGGGACACTACCATCTCCCTTGGGTCCGATATTAAGCAAGTAATTGCCACCTTTACTTGCGATATCGATGAGATTTCGAATGAGTGTCTCATCAGATTTCCAGGCATGGTCATGCTCACTAAACCCCCATGTCGTATTCATGGTCATGCACGTTTCCCAGTCGAGATCAGGGAGGCCGGTAGCTGGAATGTGCTGTTCAGGAGTAATGAAGTCACCGTACTTAGGATCAAGTTGATTTGTGACAGCATGGGTTCCCATGCCGCTGAAGCCAGCCTCCGGAATTCTGAATAGACGGTTATTCATGATGATATGTGGCTGCTTTCTCCTGACCTTATCCATGAGTTCAAAAGATTTCCATGCTCTTTCACCTTGAAAATCTGTTGAGCTGTAGTCCCACCACACGACATCGACGTGGCCATAGTCCGACATCAGTTCATTCGCTTGTGCGTGCAGAAACTGAATATACTTTTCATGATCTCGATGGCCATTTGGGTATGGCTGTCCTTTGAGTGGATACGGTAATTCTTGCGACAACAGGTATGCATATTGATCATGATGCCAGTCAATGACGGAGTGATAGAACCCTACACGTAATCCCTCTTTCTGGCAGGCATCAACAATTTCTCTGACAAGATCTCGATTGAGTACAGATCCTGCATCAAAATCACTCACCTTGGAATCATGGAGTGCAAATCCGTCATGATGTTTTGTCGTAAAGACGAGATATCGGCAGCCTGCGTTCTTCGCCATCTGAGCCCACTGACTGGCAAAATCTGCTTTTGGCTGAAAGAGAGGAATTGCATATTTGGCATATGTTTCTGTATCAGCTTTGACACGTTGTTGTATCCACTCCATGCCACCTTTTGTTGCTACTGGTTTACCTTCCCAGGTGCCTGCCAGCCCAGAATAAAGACCCCAGTGAACAAACATGCCAAATCGCGCCTCGCGCCACCACTGCATGCGGAGGTTTCTCTGCTGAAGTGATTCGGTTGTAGAGGTAGCTTTTTCAGCAGCCCGTCCAAGACTTGGAAATATGAGCACAATTGAAAAGAAAGAGAAAAGAATATAACGCTTTATCATAAGAACGGCTTTCCATGTTTTAAAGAATGCTCTGCCCGAATGTTTTCTGGAAACTCTAGTCCAACAGATAATTCTTTATTTACTAATTCTAATGTTATTGGATGGATGGTTTTGTCATGCGACTGCTTTACTGCCTTGAGTATCGCTTTACTATTCTGAATATCGTTTGGCGAAAGAGGTCGTCGCGTATTGCGAAATAATACATATAGGTTAACAGACGGCACGCGACATTTTTCTTATTCCACTAAGACTAGGTTCTGGGAAGATCTTGTACCTGGTCGGGGAAAAGATGAAGTCTATTGAGAGGCTTTCTATTTCTCAAAATGATTTCCAATAACCTTTTGAATCCATGTTTTGACCTGATCACGATAGATGCTCGGACGATGCATCCATAAATCAGTATGTGAATGCAGATATGGTCCCTCGGGAATATTGAATATGCTGTTGACTGGAATATCAAGGAAGGTGAACGCTGCAAGGTCCATGTGTTCACCAAGAAATTTTCTTCGCACTCCTGTTGTATGTTGTCCACATACAAGGACAGGCCTTCCTCGTAACCGTGAGAGACGGTGGATCGCTGATTGGCGATTGCTTTCGGGATATGGCCATTGTTTTACACCGTCAAAATGATCATGCGTTATGACGGCCTTCCAGAGCCTTGCGACTTCATCGTCAGCGAGCCCTATGTAACTGGTTGCAATTGCCCCGCGAGAGAATCCACAGATGACTAGGTTCTCCAGATCACCACCAAACTCTTTGCAGATGCGAGGAACATTTTGTTTGCAGTAGTCAATTGTTGACTGCCGGTCTCCCCACCATGTCACTTCATTATGTTCTTTATCCATGGCGATAAAGGGCATGACAACCCAGATAAATTTACTGCCACCACTGATTCCGTATCCAAGGTTGGCATCTTTCACCTCCCCGCTTCCTTTTCCTGGAGGAAACTTGTTGCCTGTGTACTCAACAAGCACTGGATACTTTTTGCCGGGCAGCCAGTTTTGTGGAAGATAGAGCGAGTGATAGACGTCAGTGTCACGATATTCGGGGGCTTGCTGCCAGACTCGCTTTCCTGCTGCTGGTGCCTCGTGAGTCATTGGTGGGGTCACAAAATCACCTGCTCCAGCATGTCCAAGGCTCAGAGCTGCTGCAGCGAAAGCAAGAGTGGTTCGCAGGATCATGTCAGGATGAGTCAATCAGTTGGTACGAAGAATATTTGACGAGAGTCTACCTCCTTTTTGACTCCTTATGAATTGGAAGTACGATCTTAGGACAGGCTGCTCACGGCATTTGTTGTTCCGTGAAAATCAGTAGATGCTATTTTTTGGAATGAGGTAAACCTTTTTTCTATGTGCGCTCAAAAAAAACGTCGATCTTTGGCTGAGAAGGCTGATAAATACAAATGTTATCTTAAGTCAGTCCAGTCTCCCGAGCACGAAGTCGAATTCTTTGATAAGGCATTCAAGGATGAGTTCCACGTTAAACCAACAACCCTACGTGAAGATTTTTGTGGCACATTCTCAGTGTGTTGTGAATGGGTAAAGCTTGGTAGGCAGCGCACATCTCTCGGCGTTGATCTGGATCCAGAGCCCTTAGCATGGGGTGAGAAACATATTCTTTCGAAGCTTCAGCCAGCGCAGGCTGCGCGTGTTCGCATACTTGAGAAAGATGTCCGAGAGAAAACACGACCGACTGTCGATGTTTTGGCAGCACAGAACTTTTCTTTCTGGCTCTTTAAAACACGAAAAGAATTATTGGAATATTTTCGTGTTGCCAGATCAAACATGAGTCGTCAGAGCATCATGGTGATGGACATGATGGGCGGCGGTGACTGTTACACAGAAAATATGGTTGAAAAGAAAGTTATTAAAAAAGGGAAAAAAGGATTTAGCTATCACTGGAAACAGGTTCAGTTCAACCCTGTGACACACGAAGCAGATTTTTCAATTTCATTTAAGTTTGCTGACGGCAGCAAACTACAAGATGCCTTTCAATACAATTGGAGATTCTGGACAATTGCAGAGGTTCGAGAACTGCTCGAAGAAGCTGGTTTCTCGAAGTCATATGTCTACTGGGAGGAAGAAGACGAGGACGGCGAAGAGACAGGTGACTGGATCAAAGCTGAGCAGGCTGAAAGCTACCCAAGTTGGTTGTGCTACATCGTTGCTGTAAAGTGAAGATGGCTCACGTACGAAATTCCTCTTGAAAGGCTTCGCTATGAGCCTCAAGAATGCTCGTGATGTGACTAAGGTCTTCGAGTGACGCGCAGGTGCATGTGAGTAGCAGGTACATATGAGTAATAGCGTTTCCATACAACCTGTTGGCAATCATGTTTCCAGGTGGGGTGAGGGGCCACGATTTTGGAATAATTCGCTGCTTTATGTCGATATAGAAGGACACGCACTCATTCGTCTGTGTCTCGATCCAATACACGAGGACGTATGGGATGTTGGTGAACGTATTGGCACTGTTGCACCGACACGTGACGGTAGTTTGTTGTGCGCTGGCGATTCCGGCATTTTTAGTTTTTGCCTCCAAGGGGCTGAAAAAAAATTACTTGTAGACCCTGAATCGCATAAAAGGCCAGACAATCGATTCAATGATGGCTTGTGCGATCCTTCGGGACGGTTCTGGGCCGGCACAATCAGCACTACAAAGCAAACTGGAGACGCGTCACTCTACATGCTTGACCACGAGGGGTGTCTCCATAAAAAAATTCATCATGTGACAAACTCGAATGGGATTTGTTGGAATGCAACGGCTTCATTGATGTATTACATAGATACACCAACAAAAAAAGTGCTGGCGTATCCGTTCGATAATACAACCGGAAATCTTGGTGCGCCGACGGAGCTTATCGACATTGAAACGGCAGGCATCGAAGGGTCACCAGATGGGATGACTATTGATGTTGATGGGAATCTCTGGATTGCAATGTGTCATGGAGGCGCCGTGATTCAAGTTGATACGCAAACAGGAAAGGTAGTAAAGAAGATTTCTTTCCCGTGTGTGGAAACAACCGCCTGTACGTTCGGCGGTGCGCATTATGACAGACTCTTTGTAACAACCGGACTTCACAAGACTCTGAGAGAGCCTGATGCAGGAAAAGTGTTCGTCGTTGACGGCCTCATGACAACTGGTCTGCCGGTAGTTCCGTACCAGGGTAGTATGTAACAAAGGCTCTGTCTGGATACAGGAGCAGGGGATATAGATCATGAACCGTATCGTATTTGTGTGTGTCGTACTTTTCTTTACCCACGCATCAAATGGGTTTCCAAATGAAATTTCCTTCGAGAAAATTCCTGGGGATGGGTGCTGGATCGATCCACAGATTGCAAAAAGCCGCCTCGAAAGTTTTCAAGTGACGGTATGGTTTGAGGATCAGCTTCTCGCTCATAGTCTTGCCTATCAGCGGCGTACAACGGCCTTCAATCACGTGGGACGGCGGTTGCTACGGGTCAAAGTCAGAGATGCATTGCAGGCAGCCAATCAGTTTTCCTGGAACAGAGCTGGTCCAGCCGTAGAACTCCTCATAGAAAAAGACGTTATTCGGGACGTTACACGCCACTGGATTGTGAATAGTTTTACCTGTACGACAGGCCAAAAAGGAGTTCTCGAAATCCAGGAAATTCCGGGTGCTCGATGTATTTTCTTTGCCGGTCCAGCTCGTCATAAAATTTTTCCTGTCGTGCGAAGAGTACAGCAACAGTCAAAAAGTGAGCCACCGCCGTTTCGGCCCGATGGTATTTCATCTGCCTGGTATATCAAAGCGCTTCGAGTGGATAAGGCATGGACTCAATACAGCGCAACAGGAAAGGGCGTGCTCAACGTCATCCATGATGGAAATTTTGTTATCTCGTCAACGATTCTTCCAACTCAATATTGTAATCAGCATGAACTCGACAACGGACGTGATGATGATGGGAATGGGCTGATCGATGATTGCCATGGCTTTGACTTTGATCGGCAGACTGGCAACCTGCTTCGACATGGTTCAGACGACTCCACTACAATCGATAGAAAACTACTACACGGTCATCAATGTGCCGCCATTATCTGTGGTCGAACGGCAGGAACGCCATCTCGACAGTTTGGGATTGCGCCAGATGCACGCTGGGCCGGGGTGCTTGCGGGTCAATGTTTTGAACAAGCCTTCGAGTGGGCAATCGAACACGATGCCGACACGTATAGCATGAGCTTCTCACGAGCACATCTGGGTGAGTACCGATCACACTGGAGAAAAGCGTGTGAGCACGCATCGCTCTGTGGGCTGCATCTTGTATCTGGTGCAGGAAATTACGCGAAGGAGGATTCGGCACAATACAAACCAGTGCCTTTACAGATGCCAATTCCACAAGACATTCCATTTGCAGTGTTCGCTGCTGCAGGTGTGCAGCGGGATCTATCTCGAACATCATTTTCCAGTCAGGGACCAGTTAATTGGAATACACATCACTATAAAGATGGACAAGTGAAGAAGCCGGAGGTTGCAGCGTTTAATTATCGTTTGCCATCCATTCAACCAAACGGCCGTGTTCTTGGTCAGGCAGCAAGTGGAAACTCATTCGCAGGCCCCATGCTCTGTGGAACTATTGCACTCATGCTCTCAGTCGATCCAGATCTTCATCCATGGGAAACGCGTGAGATTCTTATCGATACAGCTCGTGATATTGCTGAGGAGGGCTATGACTATCAAACAGGATACGGTCTGATAGATGCTGAGAAAGCAGTTGCCGTAGTCGTTGAACGAGTGCAAAAATGAATACTGGAAGGTGGATGATGCGTAGCACTCTCTGTACTTTTCCGATTGTACGTAGAAAAGGATAACACCCATGCTTTACTGTCGTATGATAGCTGCTAGTTTCATCTTTTGTTTCATTCAGACTCA
Organism: uncultured Planctomycetaceae bacterium; assembly: GCA_913052575.1. Taxonomy (GTDB): domain Bacteria; phylum Planctomycetota; class Planctomycetia; order Pirellulales; family UBA1268; genus UBA1268. The sequence goes on along the minus strand of CAJXFK010000021.1, from coordinate 2,829 downwards.
GCAGGTTGATGCTGAACAACCACATCTTGTATTCCTTATTGCGGAGAAGGAGTATCAAACAGAAGATACAGTGCCCGCGTTTTGTAAGCAGTATCTTCAGAAATGTCGGGTCGACTTTGTGAAGGCACTTCCAGATGATCCCAACACATTTGCTGATATTGAGTCGGTAGATTCGGCCGATCTTCTCTTTGTGAGTGTGCGGCGAAGAACATTGCCACCGCAGCAACTCAATCATATCCGTCGCCATGTTCAGGCTGGCAAGCCTGTCATTGGAATACGTACAGCCAGCCATGCTTTTTGTTTGCGGAACGAAGAACCGCCAAAGGGACTTGATGCGTGGCCAGAATTCGACAAAGTCGTATTTGGTGGCAATTATACGAATCATTACAAAAACCAATTTGTTGCAACGATTCAATCTGGTCAGCCCGATTCTCTTGTTGGAAAAAATCTTTTATCAGGAATTAAAAAAGACCTTCCTTTCGAGTCAGGTGGCTCGTTGTATCGCGTCTCACCACTTCAAGAAAAAACAGAAATTATTCTGCACGGTGTTGTTGAGGGATACGCCCCAGAACCTGTTGCTTGGACGTTCCTTCGTGCTGATGGAGGAAAGTCCTTCTATACATCCCTCGGGCACGTGGATGACTTTCATGGCCCTGTGTTACCTCGGCTATTAGCAAATGCCATTGAGTGGTGCTTGCATGAGTGACGCTTATGTTTCTCCCATGCTATTGATTTGCCTGGTAATGATGTTGTTTTGGTGTTCACCTGTATTTGGAGCGCCAGAGGTCGCGTGGATTTCAGGGTGGGGCACAGCACAGGAGGATCATGTATTTGAGGGCGTGAGTCTACAAGGCAAAGAATTCTGTGTTGTCGGTAAATGTGGTGAACCACATTCATCGCAAACGGATGGATTCGTCATGAAAGGAGACGTCACAGGAAAACAAGAATGGCAGACACTATTGGGCGAACGTGGTTGCCATGATGAGGCCCGCTGTATTGTTGAAGTTAGGAATGGTTTTCTTATTGGAGGTACAGCCGGTGTTGGTAGAAACTCATCAAAAGCGTGTCTCTGGAAGTTGAGTTCCGCTGGTGAAATAGAGTGGAAAAAGGTTCTTGATCATACGAAAAATGGTGCGATTCGAGGTCTCGATGTTGTAGATGATGAGTCACTTGTTGCGACTGGATACATTCAGAGTGACGAAAATGTCATTCCATTTATTTCTGATGAGTCTGTTGGTATCGTTTTAAAATTAAACGTAACTGGTGAAATAGAATGGCAGAAAGAGCTACCGTTTTCTCAAGGGAGTAAAATTTTAGCGAGCCAAAAACAAGGCACTATTACTATCTGTGGTACCGCATGGCGAGATTCTTTGAACAGTGAACACCAAGATGCCTTCCTTGTTCAGTTTTCATCTCAAGGTAAAAAACTGTTTCAGCATTTTTATGGAGGTGCTGCAATGGATCAGTGCTTTGACTTTGACACGTTATCAGACGGTTTTGTTCTTGCAGGGCATACAGTTGGTCGAGAAAGTGAAAACTGGGACGTATGGCTTGTAAGAACAGACAGTGAAGGCAAGATGCTGTGGCAGCAGACATACGATCAGCTGTCTGGTGGAACAAGTAAAAAGATATTTGACGAGTGTTACGGGGTGCAGCAGACTTCTGACGGTGGTTTTGTACTTGCTTGCGGATCAGGTATTGAGCCGGATAATGTTGCTGATGAAGAGTCATCTGATACGATTTGGGCTGCATGTTTGCTTAAGACAGATGGTCTTGGATTACCATGCTGGACATATGTATTTCACCAACCTGAAAGTGGCCATAATGCATGTGAGTGGGTTATTCCCTTTGGCGACAAAGAATACCTTATGCTCCTTGATAGTGATCACTTGGGCGATGCTGAACCCTCGAACGTTGGGTTCATACATATACACGATAAATAATGGAACAGTTGTTTACACAGAATTGTCTTACTGAAGGCATTACATCTTTTTCCTAGAAGTATGAGACATAGAAGAGAGAATCAAATGCACGTACCATGTCAACAAAAACGGGACATAGCGAGCCTCATACAGCACCATTTCTGGAAGATTGGTGTTGTGATAGCCGTGATGATCATGGTTTACGGTGAATGTGCCCATGCATGTGCGCAGCGGCCTGGTGGTCGTAGAGGTTCACAGGGTCGTGCAGAAAAATCTCTCTCGGAACCATATCGTGGCATCTGGTCGGGAGGTGCAATTGAAAAAGATCTCTTCTCTATCAAATCAACAGGAGTCACAACACAGCCTGTAGTTGATGCGGCGACTGCATTCCTAGACGTTCTTAATAATGATCAGAGGAGTCGCACAACGTTTCCAGTCGACGATATCGAGTGGCGGAGCTGGGACAACAGGCATTTTTACAAACGTCGTGGAGTGGGGTTCGATGAGATGGATGAGCACCAGAAGGAACATGCCTTCCCGATCCACCCGACATCCCATGTGGCTTCGGGATCACGACCCGCCTTCACGCTGAACCCGCATGATTCGGATGATCGTCGATGAATACTCTCTTGATTCTCGGCTCGAAGCCTGAACCCACCTTGCCACCACCGGAAAGCTACACGGACGTCGCCTGTGCGAACGCTTCCGGACGCTCGGCGGAAGAGCATGATCTGTCTCGACCCGTCTTCACGGTCGTGACTCCGATCATGGCCACCAACATCGAGGCCGGCAGGCAGAGCCTTGAGGCATTGACCGGCCTGTCCACGGGTACCGTGTACTTTCTGCGCGAGAGAAATGAAGGCAAGCGCGGCTTTGTCCGCCTTCTCCACCTCATCAAGATGTCCAG
>CAJXFK010000020.1 GCA_913052575.1 uncultured Planctomycetaceae bacterium | reverse complement strand
AACCAGATCGTCGGCTGAGGAACCTGCTGAGATCATGAGATTGGTCACCAACGCAAAAAGTTTACTCAGTCGGCCGTTACCGCCTGATCAGCAAAAGGAGTTAAGCAAAAACTTCCGAGCAGCGAATAATGACCTGGACGCAACTTTGGAATCTTGGAACCCAAAAGATATAAACCGTTTATCGGTTGATGCTGGATTTAACCGTCCACTACTTGGCGACATCCAGAGACGACAAATTCCTGTCATTTTCCCTCTTGAGCGTTTAGTTGCGACTGCTGGTATTGTTGCTATCGCTGATCAAGACGAACTCCTTGCCAGAAGTGACTCGTCGCTTGAGGGAGGCTTTCCGGACATGGAAATGCCAGGCAATCCCACGGGATCGCAAGCGGCTCTCACTTCACCGCCAGCAAAAAAAATGCCGTATGTCATTCTGACTGGACTCATTCCATACCGAAAACAGTTTGATGAATACATGTCACTTTATTCGCGAGCAAGTTATCGAAATATGGAAAGAGACATACCGATCTGGCATGATTTTGCAATTGAACGACTGGAAGTTACGCCGGGTGGTGGTAGCTGGAAGGTTATTGATTTAGAGATTCTTTATGAAGAGTGGAAAGACACTTGGACTGGCGCATCTACTGATATTATCCCTCAACAATTTATTTTACCCGCTGCACAGAATTTATTTAATCCCGACGAAGTTCCAGTTGGTTACTGGGGTTTTCTTCCAATACTTGCTGCTCAACCAACACTGAATGGTGTCGATCTGATGGGCGGTGGTGGCGGTATGGGTGAATTTGGTGGTGGGCCAACATGGGGAGTGCGGGACATCCATCCTTGGGCAAAAGATGAGATGAAAGTTTTATTAGAAGACCAAAAGAAATTAGCACTCGAACAACAAGGTGACATGGAATTTGGTGGTCTGGGAATGGGTTCAGGGATGGAGTTTGGTGGAGAAGGCACTGGGCAGAGTTCGGTCACATTCAGCCCTTTTAACGACACCGAAATGGGTGATGAAGAGAGCTTTATGGCCGAAGAATACGACGATGGCATGATGATGGGCTATGGTCCGGATGGTGAAAGCATGATGAACGAACTGGACTACCGGCTTTTTCGCTTTATCGACACAAGCGTAAAACCAGGCTGTCTCTACCGATACCGTATTACCCTTCGCGCCTGGAATCCAAACTGGATGCTGCCGAGAAAATTTCTTGAAAACCCGGAATCTGCTGAACAGCAATTCATTCAGGCTGCGACAACGGACCCTTTTCCAAGCCTACAAGCCGCACCTCTCCACGTTCCAGCAGACAACGTTCTTCTCACTCGACTTTTATTGAGAGAAGAAAAAAAGCTGTACGGACTCGGTGTTAGTGATCAAGAACTTCTTGTTCTTGACAGCAATGAAGATTCAGGAAACTTTGAACTTCATTCGATTTCTAGCAAGCCAGGACAGGTTGTAGGCTGCAAAAAAGGATCACGGAAAATAAAACAATGGAACAATAAAAGAATTTCTGTTCCATCACATAATGTTGACAGTGGCCAGACACTGTTAGCCGTTACTGGCCAGCAGACAATTGATGGTAAAAAGCGTCCGGGCAGAGGGTTTACACCCCCAGAACCACTTGAAGTCCTTATTGCTAATACTGCTGGAACCCTCGATGTCATCACTGCAGAATCATGCGAAGAAACCGTTCGGAAATATCTACCAACAATTCCAGGATACCAACCACCGAGGCCCGTTGATCCAACCATGATGGAAGGAATGGAAATGGGTTTTTAAAGTTTTTCTTTAGAAAAACTGGCCGTGGTGTTGAACTCCCCGCTTCATATCGTCAGACCGAGATTGGTGACCTTTTTTATGCCAAAAATTATTAAAAAAAGATTTAAATCCTACCCTACTTCATTATCTGTAATTTTTTTGATAATGCTGGTCTTGAACCCAAGCGTTCTTTACGCACAGGCAGAACCGAAGTTCAGTCGCCTCTCTTTGCTTGAAGCATCAAGTGAGATGAAGGCCTACCAGAAAGACCTTATTTCTGGGATGAATTTAACAGAGAAGCACAAACGTCTACTTTTGAATGAAGGACTTGCACAACTATTTCTCGATGGAAACCGACTCGAACGACTACAAGTCCGTCAGCGCCTTCAGAAAATTTTCTTTGACTCAATTAGTGATCCTGCCGCGTACAAAAGTGCAAGAGATTTAGCAGTTACAAAACTCGAGACTCTAGCGCGTAGCAACAAAATTTCAATTAATGGAAGTATTAACGCCGCATTATTCCTTGGAGAACTCAAAGAGAAGACAGGGCAACTCGTTCAGACGGCCACTGAGCCGCTCTCTAGACTCGTTACCGACGAGTCCATTACTCCTGCTGTACGAATAGCCGCTTTACTTGGTCTGGGCAGCAGGACGAAGGAGGCTCGAGAATCAACTAAAGGCAGCCCAATAGCAGTAAATGCCGTGAGCATCATACCCACACTGGGAAAAATAATTATGCTCCCAGCCGAACAGTTACCAGCAGTTGCTCGAGATTGGATGCAAGCAAGAACTCTTAGTTATGCTTCGGACTTACTTCCTCTTTTGGGTGATGACTCCAAAAATCTAATAGAAATATCAAATGGTGCTGTCGTCATAATAAAAGACCCTACGCGGTCTATCGACCTTCGAATTCGATCTATTGTCTTTTTGTCTCTTCTAGCTGATACCGATATCGTCTTACCGGCATCAGAAATCATGACCGTCACGGATAAACTCGTTCGTGAATCACTTCGTGAAGCTTATGGCACTATCCAAGACAAGAAATTTGAAGAAGAAATAACTGGCATTGGCATACAGGGTGGAGGAGACGAAATGATGGGCTTCGACCCCATGGGAACACCAATTGAAATTGAAAAAAATTATTTACCAATCACTGCAAGCTTCAGGGCAAGCTGGCGGCTCGTAACTCTTGCTGATTCTATGAACCGACTCGCAGGGCAAATGAATGATGACAAGGAAACATACAAAAAAAATGCAGAACGTCTTCGTGCTTTTGGCGTAAAAATTTATGAAGAGCCCAAAGATGCATCCATTACCAGTGCCATTGAAGAGTTTGATCCTGAATCGATAGTTCTCGATATCGAGGACCCGGAAACTACTGACCCTGAGAACGAAGCATCACCAAAGAAATTCTCACCGTTTAAACTCCAATGAGACTACTTCCGCTACTTCTTAATCAACTCACGAACTGACATCCCGGACGGTATCATCGGTAGCACCTGCTCTTGGTACGGCACTTGTACATCTAGAAGGGCCGGCCCATCAGAATCTATCAGTCTCTTGAGGGCAGATTCCAAATCTTTCTTCTCAGAAATAGTCTCGGCATGCCATCCAAAGCCTTGTGCAATCGCTACAAAATCTGGATACCGGGCGTCAGGAGAAATACCATCGCCTTGGCCAGAGGCCTCAGGGTTTCCAACAGGACCTAGGTACGTATGTGCTCGATTACCCTTGAAGAAACGGTCTTCCCACTGAACAACCATTCCCAGATGCTGATTATTCAATAAGAGAACCTTTACTGCGATATTCTCACACGTGCATGTCGCGAATTCTTGGATATTCATCAGGATGCTGCCATCACCATCAATGTCAATGACAATATCGTCAGGACAGCCAACTTTCGCACCCATTGCGGCAGGGAGTCCAAAACCCATCGTTCCAAGCCCACTTGAGGAGAGCCACGTTCTCGGTCGTCGAAACTTATAGAACTGCGCTGCCCACATCTGATGTTGTCCGACTCCAACCGCAACAACGGCATTACGATCTGCAGTGAGGCGAGATAATTCTGCAATGGCTTCCTGAGCAAGAATTCCCGAATATGCTTCATCGAATGCGAAAGGATCCTCTTCTTTCCAACCATCTATTTTAGCATGCCATTCATCCAGACCTTCTTCAGGTGGCTCTACAATCTCATTGAGTTGTGCCAAAGCTTCATTGACATCAGCTACAACCGGTATGTGGACTAACTTGTTTTTATTTATTTCAGATGGATCGATATCGATGTGTACGATAAACCCGTGCTGAGCAAATTCGGCGACCTTCCCAGTCACACGATCATCAAATCGTACTCCAATCGCGATAAGCAAATCTGCTTCATCAACCGCATAATTCGCGTACACACTTCCGTGCATTCCAAGCATATCGAGAGATCTTGGATCGTCACCCGGGAATGCGCCTAACCCCATAAGGGTCATCGTCACTGGAATTCCAGTTTTATCGACAAGCGTTCGTAGGTTTTCCGCAGCCTCGCCAGCTATTACACCACCGCCAGCATAAATCACTGGTCTTTTCGAACGACGAATTGCGGATGCTACCTGAGCAATCTGCTCTGAATGTGCGCGACGAACTTCAGGATGATAGCCAGGCAAATTCATTTCTACGTCATAATCAGGCTGAATATTAGTTAGCTGAATATCTTTCGGTAGGTCGACAAGCACTGGGCCTGGCCTGCCAGTAGTGGCAATAAAAAATGCTTCTTTCATTACACGAGGAATATCTTTTGCATCGGTGACAAGATAGTGATGCTTTGTGATTCCTCGACACACCTCGACAATCGGTGTTTCCTGAAATGCATCCGTACCAATAACGCTTGTTTGGACCTGCCCTGTGATAGCTACAAGTGGAATACTATCGAGCTTTGCATCTGCAATTGCAGTCACAAGATTGAGCGCGCCAGGTCCGCTTGTTGCCATACAAACTCCTGGCTTCCCAGTTGTACGGGCGTACCCCTGTGCAGCAAAACCACCACCTTGCTCATGACGTGGTAGGATGGTGCGAAGTCTATCACCAAACCGAGTGAGTGACTGATGCAACGGCATACTAGCGCCGCCTGGATATGCAAAAACTACCTCAACGCCATTACGGACAAGTGATTCGATAACTGCATCGGCTCCACTGATAAGTGATTCATTTCGTGTCTGATCAGGTGCCGTTGCCATCTCCATCGTCCTCTCTTGGTATCTAATAAAACTAATTTACGCATTTTTTCCCAGTTTACCCTCGTCACTTCACGATGCCTCGCCCATAATTAGGAAAAGGGTTCTTTCGGTAAACTTGCTCTTCTCAACGATACACGAAAAGAAGCTGCTGGTCAGCTATTCAAACGCCATATTCAGCACTATTTCCTCCAATCATCCCCTACAATACGACTGTGTTAGCTGCTCAGAATGACCGTGAAACCGCATTGTCACCCGTAAGTTCGGGCCAACTGCACCAACTTACCGACGGACTGCGCGATCACAATGGTTTTCTCGAGGTTCTCACCAGTCTCAAGCAAGGGCATGGTGGGACAATTAGTGGAACGTGGGGAGCGGCGAGTAGTTTAGCCGTTGCTGCTATCGCAGCTGGAAGGGCTCAAGAGCAACAGGGCCTTATTATTGTTGTTGTTCCACACGCAGTAGACGCAGACATTTTTGCCGATGACCTCACACTTTTTACATCATCAGCAATTGACGTTTTACCTGCCATTGAATCGATCGAGGACCCTTCGTCTGACCAAAAGCAACTAGTCACTGACCCTGCCGAAGCAAGACGCTTAGCCATTGTCAAACGTTTAGTAGAAGACTCTGATGCCAGTCCCCGCATACTCGTGGCGTCAATGCAGGCTGTCCTCACTCCACTTGCTGATCCACGGCAGATTAAGGAAAGTACGCAACAACTTACTCTCGGTGCTACGATTGATCCGCAAGAATTAGTTGAATGGCTTTCAACAAGAGGATGGCAACAAGTAGATACGCTTGATTCTCCGGGCACCTTTGCCCGACGTGGTGGCATCATCGATCTTTTTGCAACTGATTGGGAGCGACCAGTTCGACTTGAACTCAACGATGATGAGATTGAGTCGCTCCGAACATTTGATACTGTTAGCCAGCGGAGTATTCAGGCACTACGTTCGATTGATCTGACTGCCTTGCAATCACAACACGCAAATGACAAGCGTGCTTGGCTCACCGACATTGCACCTGCTAGCACATGGTGGTGCCTTGTAGAGCCTCAAGAGCTATCCGATGAGGGCCAACGTCTGACGGATTTTCTTCCAGAACAATCGACACTGAGTGCTCCAGATTTATTTTCTCGTATCTATCGATACCCATCTATAATTCTATCTGCGATAGCACCTGCAAGCCTTGAGACAACTGCTCACTTGGCAATTGAAAGCGTCGAACGATTTACTGGCCAGCTTGATCGAGTTTGCCATGAACTTGATACAGTTGGGAAAGACCAGGAAGTTTGGGTGATGGCACCCACCGAGGCTGAAGAGCAGCGTCTCAAAGAACTTTTATCTCCTTCAGCACCTGCTCAGGCAGGACGACTTCATTTTATTCAAGGCAGACTGTCAGCAGGCTTTCGACTGGTTCCTGAAAAATTTGTTCTCATCTCTGCTGCTGAACTGTTTCGCAGGCATGACTCACCACGAACAAGATTACCGAAACATCGGCTTACCAGAACCATCGACACGTTTCTTGAACTCAAGGAAGGTGATTTTGTTGTTCACGTTGCTCACGGTATCGCTCGCTATAAGGGACTAAAACTTCTTAAGAAGCATGGTCGAACCGAAGAATTTCTTGAACTTGAATTTGCGGAATCAACACGCATCTATGTTCCCGCCTCAACAATCGAGCTTGTGCAGAAATACGTTGGTGGCGGAAAGACCGGCCCAAAACTGGCGAAGATCGGCGGAACGCTATGGACACGTCAGAAAAAAGCAGTTGAAAAAGCCGTTGCTGACATGGCTGCAGACATGCTGGAAATTCAGGCGATACGAGCCAAACAGCCTGGCAGAGCTTTTCCTCCAGACACACCTTGGCAGAAAGCTTTTGAACAATCGTTTCAGTTTGACCCAACTCCCGATCAGGCAACAGCTGTCGAAGCCATCCGAAGTGATCTGCAAGAGTTAAAGCCGATGGACAGGCTACTCTGCGGTGATGTTGGGTTTGGCAAAACTGAACTTGCAATGCGAGCAGCTTTCAAAGTTGCCGAATCCGGTAGTCAGGTTGCTGTGCTGGTGCCTACTACAATTTTAGCTGAACAACATCGACGCACTTTTACTGAACGATTTGCTGAGTACCCATTAACTATCCGAGGCCTTTCTCGTCTCACATCAACTAAAGATGAGCGTAAGACACTCGAAGGAATGGCGAGGGGTACCGTTGATATTGTTATCGGAACGCACAGGCTAGCACAGGCTGACATTCATTTTGACAATCTTGGACTTCTGGTTGTTGATGAGGAGCAACGATTCGGCGTGGATGTAAAGGAACGCCTTAAGGCAATGCGTGCCAGCGTTGACGTTCTGACTATGACCGCTACACCCATTCCTAGAACACTTCATATGGCGATGCTGGGCATCCGAGACATCTCAAATCTTACGACACCGCCAGCAAATCGCCTTGCAGTCGAAACACGTGTCTGTCGATTCGATGAAACACTCTTACGGCACGCCATAGACAGAGAACTTGCCCGAGACGGACAGATTTTCTTCGTTCATAATCGAATTCATGATATTGAAAAGATTGCGAACAAGATTCGTATGATTGCACCTCATATTACTATCGGAATAGCGCATGGAAGGCTGCGTGAAGCCGAGCTTGAGCAGGTCATGGTTGACTTTGTAGCAGGCCGAACACATCTATTATTAGCGACAACAATTATTGAAAGTGGTCTGGATATACCAAGGGCTAATACCATTTTCATCAATGAATCTGACCACTATGGACTTGCTGACTTACACCAACTGCGAGGTCGGGTCGGCCGGTCACACCACAGGGCCTACTGTTATCTCATTGTCAACGAATCAACACGATTAACGTCCACCGCAGCACGTCGCCTCAGAGCAATACAGGAATTTTCTAGCACCGGAGCAGGTTTCTCTCTTGCAATGAGAGATCTTGAAATTCGTGGTGCCGGCAATCTGCTGGGCACACAACAGAGCGGCCATATAGCTGCAGTTGGCTACGAATTGTACTGCCGTCTTTTAGAAAATGCCGTGTGTGGACTTAAGGACCTGCCCTTGAAAGAGCCTCCGCCGGTAAGAATTGATTTACCAGGCGATGCATGGATTCCCCGGGAATACATAGCCGACCTGAGAACAAAAATTGACTTTTACCGTCGGATTTCTCGGACTATCTCCAATGAACACGTAAATGACATTGAAACGGAAATGGGAGATCGCTTTGGACCACTACCGGTAGAGGTACATCGTTTACTTGATCTTGCAAGACTACGAATCGCAGCATCGGCACTAAGTATTGATTCAATTTCAAAACAGCCAGGGATTATTGTTGTTGGTCATCATGATATTCATTGCATCCAGAAATGGAGGCAGGCGTGCTTGCTAGCTGGCCAAGAGGTTCGCATCGTTGAAAACAAAACGGTTGTCTTACCTTTAAATGAGCGGGATGCTTCAGATGAAGACCGTCTCTTTGAAACTTGTAAAAATATTTTTCGAGTAAAAAAATCCTGAATAACAATGCTTTTTTACCATCAGGAATGAACTCCCAACAATGTGGAGCCGCCGTTTTCTATAGATTACCTGGTTTACCAGACACATAATGACCGTTCCGCCAGAACTTGCACGAATACGCCAAGCCCAACTTCGAAATCTTTCTAAAACAGACCTGCTCCGAATATTTTGAACCTGATTGAAAAATCCCCTAGGCTCGATGACACCGCCATCTTCTCTACCTTAACGAATAAAATATAGTCTTTTTTAGGAGCGTTCCGGTGTGTACAGTCCCAGCTAATTCCATGGTGAACTGCGGCGATCGTTGCGTCTCCATTTTACTTTTTTACACATCGATACCGTGCATCACTTTAAACCACTTTGTTATAGTGCCATTGCAGTCGCTTTTAGCGTTTGCATGACATGCGCGTCTCTTGCTACTGAGCCTGTACAATCTGGTGCTGAACCAGAGATTTTCAAGCCTGTCATGCCGACAATTCCGGAATCAATATCGAGGCCAGCAGACTGGCCAACAAATATCCCCTCAACGCTTAGTAAACATGTTCTCTCTAGCATCCTAGAGAAGCCAGGTTCTCCTCTTGAGCCTGTCGATGAAGATGGAAACCCTCTCGTCAGCAATACTCAAGACGAGCAAGGCCAAAACAAATCAAGTACTGTCATTCTTGCCGATTACGAAGAAGCCCAAGAACCCGGGAAGTCAACGGGAACAACTGAGCCATCTGTTGATGACATACCGGGCATGAAATCTATCGATATGGCACAGGTCGTAGCTCGCGTTGGCCCAGAGGTTGTGCTCGCGGGAGATTTAATGACTCCCGCAGCATCAGAATGGCTCAACAAGGTTTCTCCGGGTCTCCAGCCGGAGCAAATTGCAGAACTTCGCTTCAAAATTTACCAGCAGGTGATTGACCAACACCTCGAAACACTACTTGTTTATGTTGACGCGTGCCGAATGATACCTGAGGAAAATCTGCCGGAAATTCGTGAAAAAGTTAATGAGGCGTTTGATCAAGAGCAGCTCCCTAGGATGGTGCAAGCGGCAGGGGTCGGGTCGGTTCGCGAATTTGAACAACTTTTACGTTCACAAGGCCAATCACTCGAGCGAATGCGGAAGATGTTTTTTGAGAGAGCTCTCGCACAAGAGTGGTTACAGCAAAATGCAAATACTACCGGAGAGATTCCTCATGCAGAGATGATCGCTTGGTACCAAAACCACCTAGATGAATACGAGTTTCCAGCGAAGTCACGATTTGAACAACTCACTGTGAAAGTCAATCAGAAACAACCAAGGAATCAGGCTTGGAACCGACTTGCTGCCATGGGTAATGATGTCCTTAACGGGCGATCCTTTGCAGAAGTCGCGAAGCAATCCTCTGAGGGCCCGACTGCTTACAATGGTGGTCTCTATGAATGGACAACTCGAGGCAGTCTTGTTTCCGAAATTATTGATAACGCGATTTTCTCATTACCCGTGGGTGAACTCAGTGCAATTCTTGATGATCAACAAGCACTCCATATTGTTCGGGTTGTTGAGCGAACTGATGCTGGGCGAACACCGTTTATTGAGGCACAGGTGGCCATACGAATGGAACTACACAGGCAGCAACAAGACCACTCCAGAACAGAATATCTCAATCGTTTGAAAAATCGAACACCGATATGGACTGTGTTTGATGATAAACAGAAAAATACCCGTCTCGCTGAGAATCCATCTACAACGCGGTAACCCGTCCTTAGTGCGGCAAGATTCGTCAATAACCGAAGCAATCCCTCGCCATCTTTGAGGTCGATTGCTGACAGGTCTCTTGCGGACTAAACTAGGTTACGAGTGCAATCGGATCGTTAGGCGGCCCGACCGCCGTTCAATACATCCTTGGAGCCCCGCCGCATGAGTGCCCCGACAGCTAATTCAATTCGGTCAACGCCTTGGCCAGGAACCCGATCTGTTGAACAGGCAAACCTTTCTCTTGAAGGGCAGTCTGTAGAATTACCAGTCATCGTCGGCACTGAAGGTGAAAAGGCTATTGATATTTCTCGCCTCCGGTCAGGAACTGGATTCATCACTCTCGACGAGGGATATGTGAACACCGGATCTACAACGAGCGGTATTACATTCTTAAATGGTGAAGAAGGGATTCTTCGATACCGGGGATACCCCATTGAAGACCTTGCAGCACGCTGTGATTTTATTGAAGTTGCGTATCTGTTGATTTATGGAGAACTTCCGACAAAATCAGAACTTGATACTTTCCGGCACTCTTTGTCGAATCACTCAATGATTCACGAGGATATGCGAAGTTTCTACAACGGCTTCCCTCGTGACGCACATCCCATGGCAATCGTTGGTAGTGTTGCTGGTGCTCTCTCAACGTTCTACCAAGATTCTTTAGATGTCCGAGATCCAAAACAAGTTGAGATAAGCGTTCATCGCTTACTCGCTAAACTTCCGACAATTGCTGCTTACAGCTACAAGAAATCAATTGGTCAGCCACTCATCTACCCTAGAAACGATCGTACCTATTGCGAAAATTTTCTTGAAATGATGTTCGCTGTACCGTGCGAAGAATACGAGATTGATCCAGACTTCGCAGAAGCACTTGAAATGTTGCTTATCGTTCATGCAGATCACGAACAAAATTGTTCGACGTCAACGGTTCGTATGGTCGGCTCAAGTGATGCAAATCTTTTTGCAAGTATATCTGCCGGTGTCTCTGCTCTGTGGGGGCCCCTTCACGGCGGTGCAAATCAAGCGTGTGTCCAGATGCTAGAACAAATCGTGGCCGACGGTGGTGATGTGAAAAAATATGTTGAACTTGCAAAAAAGAAGGGGTCTGGTTTTCGCTTAATGGGATTCGGCCATCGGGTTTATAAGAACTATGATCCACGGGCAACACTTATAAAGGCAACGTGTGACAAACTCTTAGCAAAAATTGATCGCAATGATCCTTTGTTTGATATTGCACAGCAATTAGAGGAAGTTGCTCGGGCAGATGACTACTTTATCGAACGAAAACTTTACCCAAACGTTGATTTTTACTCCGGTGTTATCTATCGAGCTATGGGCATACCCGAGCAGATGTTTACTGTACTTTTTGCAATGGGACGCCTTCCAGGATGGATTGCTCATTGGATGGAAATGCACCAAAGCCCCACTAAAAGAATCTGTCGGCCACGACAAATCTACTCGGGTGAGACTTGCCGAGAGTTTGTACCACTTGATCAGAGATGAGCCTTGTCGAATCTCTCCAATGTCGAGCACATTTTCTATTTCGCTTTTCCCTTCTTACGCTTCTGTTTAAAAAATTCGGACAGAAGAATGCTCGACTCTTGCTCAAGAACATGACCAAGATGCTCAACCTGATGATTTAGTCGGTTGTCTTCAAACAGATGGTAAAGCGATTCGACTGCGCCAGATTTAGCATCCGGTGCTCCCCAGACGACAATCGGCAACCTCGCCTGTACGATTGCACCGGCACACATGGGACACGGTTCAAGGGTTACATACAAAATACAATCGGTGAGTCTCCATGACCCTAATGCCGAAGCTGCCTGTGTTAACGCAATCATCTCTGCGTGGGCTGTCGGATCTGCCAATTGTTCTCGTTGGTTATGTGCACTAGCAACAATTCGGCCAGCAGCAACTATAACTGCTCCAACTGGTACCTCATCCTCCTCAACAGCTTGCCTTGCTTCACATAAAGCATGCCGCATCCACGTCTCATGCTCTGACTGATCACCAAATTGATTCTGAGGAAACATAGATCGGACTCCCAACAGTTGCTAGCTATTTTAAATAAAAAATTTGAGACAATATCAGTTGTATTCCCTAAAAAATAATTTCATTATTAAATCCCTGCTGCAAGAAGCACTTCGTTGGACTCCGAAGTCTTTTGCTGGATAAACTATCAGATCTATTTACGTAAATTTATCGAGACGACTGTCTCTTCACAAATCACAACTTTCGTTTGGAATTTTCGATGGATGCACTTTTATTACTGTTGCGATGGATGCATATTTTTGGTGCAGTCATTCTTGTTGGCGGGCTCTGCTTTTCACGTTTTGCTCTTATTCCTGCCTTGGCAGATACAGACGATACCAGTCGAGACAAAATTCATGAAAACATTCGTCGAAGATGGCTTCCCTGGGTCATCATTGGAATTACGCTCCTCCTCATAAGTGGTCTAACGAATTTCATCCTCTTCAACAACACCGTAAAGGCGCAGGGATGGAGTGATGGTCAATGGATGAAGCAAACGAGTTATCACACAATTTTTGGTGTTAAATTCTTGCTGGCATTAGGTGTTTTCTATCTTGCCAGTGGACTCTTTGGCAGAGGGTCTGGTACGGCGTGGATTCGTGGTGATCGGATGCGATGGCTTGGCGTCACTCTTGGTCTTGCTGTTGCTGTAATTATGTTATCGAGTTGGCTTAGAAATCTTCATATGGGACCAAATCAATTATCGATACCCGATCTCGGTGTATCTCTTAGTGCTGAGCCTGAAACAAATGACACCAGCGAACCAGATCGTTACCAGAACTCAGAAGCAGGAACTGCTTTTCGTCAGGATAGCGACTCGGAAGCACCCGTTGAATCCTCTAACACCAGCAGCCCGACTGAATAATTTGGTTACTTTCCCAAGTAGGTCAATTTTATGGATAAAAAAAAGAAAAAGCGACTTGATGTTCTTCAGCAGAAAATAATAAAACTCCAAAAACTCTTAGCTGCTGAAAAAGAACAGCCGGATGATCCAACCGAAATCCCACGAATCGAGGCCGAGCTTACGAAGGCTCATGAAGAAATAACATCACTGAAGAGCTGATTGGTAATCGTATTTTATTTTTCTGTTGACTTCATTGCTTATGAACATCCGTAGACTACTTAGTCCATTGCTTGGTTTTGGAGCAACTTCCAAAATACATATCTGGCAACGATTCGAGCCAATCGGTGAGGGCATTGCAGGAACAATGTCTAAATTCTATAAGGCACATGACAAGGAATCCGATCAGCTTGTCGGCCTGAAACTGCCCAATATGGAGAAAGTGGCTCCGATTGAATCCCGTTTCAAGGGATTGAATAAACCAAGTGAAGGTGAAATTGGAAAAATTATTCAAGGCGATCACGTTGTCAAAACACATGAGTTCGGAAAGACGCACGATGGCGGTCAGTTCATTGTTCAAGATTTCCTCGACGGCACCCTGGTTCATTTCCGTCTAAAGCGTGGTGAAAAATTGTCACCAGATGAACGAATGAATATGATTGTGCAAACAGCAATAGGTGTTGCTACTGTTCATGAAGCCGGGTTTGTCCATCGAGACATCTGCCCAAGAAATTTAATGCTGAGCAATTCTGGCATAACGACCCTCTTTGATTTCGGCCTCTCCGTCCCAAACAAGCCAGCATTCCTGAGACCAGGAAACCGAACAGGTACACCGAATTACATGGCGCCAGAAGTGATTCGTCGACGACAATCTGACCATCGACTCGATATTTTTTCGTTTGGTGTCACAGCTTACGAAATATACAGCGGGCAACTTCCATGGCCTGGAGGAGACGCTCGCGCAGCTTTAGCTCACGATACACCAGCCCCGGATATTCGAGAAATTGCCAATGGAATCCCAGACCGGCTTGCCGACGTCATTATGGACTGCCTCAGATCCGACCCCAATGATCGACACGACTCAATGAACTTGCTTTTGCAAAAAATGAGGCGTTTGACGTGAATAATAGGGCTTGAAGGGCTCATGTGGTGATTTAAACTAATGGTTACGGACAAACGTTTTAAAGCTCTTTACTCTTACACATTCAAAATCCTACCCGCTGAGGAATCTCCACAATGACAATGAATAAAAGCCTTCGAGTCCGTAAAGGTAGTGGTGGCAGCCGAGGGGTGTTAAGCCGAGCAGAAAGAATTACGAAACTTAAAGATCTTGAAAAGTGGGAAGAGGGCCAGAGCCCTCTCGGTCTCCCAAAAGTTCGTGTCTACAAAATTTCAATGAAGAAGAAAAAAGCCAAGGACGATTCAGAAACAGCCGATAGTAAATAGTTTGTTTTAGAAACTTTTATTCATGTGCGGATTCAAATCTGCTATTGCCTGGGCTGCAGCTACTTGGCCGGAATTGATAACCTGGGGAATTCCTACGCCCTCGTAAGCACCACCAGCTAAACCAAGTGATGGCAAAGTCGCTTCGAGTTGTCGGATTTTATTAATTCTTTCAACATGTCCAAGGTTGTACTGTGGCATGGACGTGTGCCATCGATCCACTTGTACCATTATGGGTCTACCACGTAGACCTAGTGTTGCCTTTAAATCCACCAAAACCTCTTCAAGAACTTCGTCATCGGTTAGATCCGCAACGCCTGCATCGAGAGCGCCTCCAATAAATGCACGAATCAGAACAGAGCCATCTGGTGCTCTACCTGCGAACTTACTACTCGAGAAACTGGCCGCCAAAATTCTTTTACCTGCAATTCGGGGGACAATCATGCCTGCAGCTGTCAGAGGATGCGTTATATCTTGACGATGAAATCCTAGTGAAACAATTGCAGCACCTGCAAACTCGATTTGTTTCAATTCTGCTGACAGTTTTGAAGACACTGTGGTGAGAATCGGAGATGCTACTGCGGCTGGTACTGCAAGTACAACACCGTTTGCTCGAACTATTTGCTTACCGAGAGCAACTTGCCATGCTGAACCAACATGTTGTAGAGAAATCACTTTATCCTGAACGATCTGCACTCCCGCACGGCGAAGATGACATTCCAGTGCGCTGATGAGTGCTTGCATACCGTGTCTAAAAGAAACAAATTGTCCGTAACGAGCACCACTGGCGTCAACACTTCCATGCAGCTGTGCAATTCTCTTTTTTTCACCCTGCGTAAGACTGCCCCAATCTTGCTCCATCTTAAAGAATTCTGGGCATGCAGCCGCCATACTAAGCCTGCTGGGGTCAGCGGTCCAAATGCCCGAAACCAGTGGCTGAACTAATTTATCAAATGCTTCTTGTCCGAGCCTACGTATAGCAAATGATTCCAGGCTTTCATCTATACATTGTTTTTTTTGTTTCGGAATGAATCGCTCCCCTGCGACGCGTAAACGACCGAACCAAGAAAGAACATTCGACCGTAGAACTGGAAAAATTCGACCCGGCGCAAGAAGCCTAAATCCTGGGGGCACAGGTAACAAAATGCCACTATCTTTTTTCTGTGGACTCCAGACAAGCGCTCGCCTCGCCTCAGGACGAATGCTCACAAGTTCTTTGGAGAGGCCGAGCCGTTCAACGAGTTCAATTCCCTCTGGACGAGCGGATAGAAAACTATCTGCTGAACGTTCTATAAGCCATCCTTCTCGATTCACCGTTTGAATGACACCACCAAGTCGATGGGCTGATTCGACAATCGTCACTCGAAATGAGGGGGTTTGCCGAAGCAACCATTCTGCTGCAGAAAGGCCAGCAAGCCCACCGCCGACAATTATTATGTGTTGTTGATCTTTTACTTGGTTAACCATCATGCACAATCAAAAAAGGAAATACGATTGGCTCGTTGAGTACCGTATAACTGTAGCTGCTTCTCATTACCTTGGATCATAACGTAACAACCTATCTTCCCTAATCTATCGGAAGGGTACGTCGATTCAGCAACTGCCTTAGATCACTATATTTTTGGTCTGGACTCAGTTTCCCACGACTTCTAGTGTCCGATCAACTTTGTGACCGTGGCACTCCTCAGAGTGCGCCGACGTGACTTCGGAGGCCCCATACCGTGACCGTGATGCAACGCTTCAGCCAATATTTACTTACACCGGCTTTTTTCATCACTTGTATACATTTTGCTCCTGCTGCTACAGCTGCAGAGCAAAGGAATAGTACATCGATGCAATTGCCAACATGGGTTGAATCGATAGGGAAGCCCTCTACAAATCAAATCGACGGGGTAGCACCTGAAGAAGCTATTGTTCCGGTAGTTCAACCATCTGTCATAAGTAAAACAGCATCTGATTCTTCCCGAAATAAAGCAACTGCTCCTTTACAAAAAGAACAAAAACAAATTTCGGGACCAACGATATCAACCCTCAGTAAACCAACGCTCTCGGAACGCGCTGCACAACTCTTTGATCCAAAAGTTCTAAAAACAGCTTGGAATGACCTTCTTCCGAGTCCAAAAGAGAAGCAGAATGAACCGGTTTCGGAGAAGAGTACACCGAAAAATGAAGGGGCTTCCCTCGGGCCAGAGACGAGCATACTTAAGCAAGACAAGTCTGATGAATCACCATCATGGCAACGACCACTTGCAGCCGCAAGAAGCCTTCTTCAGGCACCACCAAATGTGAATGAAACGTCGGCAATCGAAACTACTGGGAGTTCAAACAATAAATCAAAAGCGGTTTCATCTATTGCTGATGAACCTTTAAAGGTTGCTCCGTTGAACGCCCCAATTGCTGAAGCTCCTGATGAAACGCCTACCCTGGCAATCGACCCAGCAAGTTTTCGCGGAGCGTATCCAGGGAAAACAACTCGCGCTGATATCGATAATGAGTGGGGGACGGGTGTGGCGATCCCTCGTGACGATGGAACAGAGTGTTTCTTTTGGGAAATTGAGCCCTTTGATCGAGTTGCAGTGACATTTCGTGACGGTGTCGTTACGGCTATCCAGATTAAGTTAGCCAAACCCGTACCCAGTTCTGAGCTTGCCAAGCAACTTGAGATCGCAGATCTTAGAACTGTCGCGATTCTTGATGATAGCGGTGCAGCGATCGGCCAAGTTTTTCCCGAACGAGGCGTCATGTTTAGCCTTGAAACCGGTACGACTTCCGCTACAGCCGTATTGCTTGAATCGCTCGATCCCGATTCATTTGTACTACGCGCAGAGAGTGAAATGAAATCATCTGCAGCGTATGCCGTTGCCGACCTCGAATATGCTATTGAGATCGACCCAACACATTTGCGAGCACATCGTCTCCTTCTTGCACTCATGTGTGACGAGGGTCGTTGGCAAACTGCACTTCAGTTGGCTAATACTGCGGAGGAACTCGGGCCAGGCGATGCATGGACCGGTCTAAAGCGAGCGGAAGTTCTCCTCAAGCTTGATCGTCCAAAAGAGGCACAATCTGCAATCGATGAACTCATTGAAAGACAAGACGTATCCTCACTTCTTGCATCCCAAGCAGGACGACTGCGAGGACGCATTGAGCTTGGCAAAGTCTCACCGGACTACGAACAAACTGTTGACTTATTTACTGAGGCAATTCGTAAAGCAACACCGCTCGCCGAAAGTCGCTCCGAGAATGTTCGGTCTGTAGCACAGCAAGTTCTACTCGACGCGCACCTTGGCACTGCTCAGGCAATTGCCCAAGGAACTTGGCAACAAAAGAATCGTGTCATTCCAAAATGGATTAGCCGAGCTAATAGCATCGTGGAAAAAATTGATACAGAAGATCCTAGTAGAGATCGTCTAGAACTTGATCTAACCTGCGGTGTTCTTGCCGTTGCTGCTGGATCAGCCAATGCTATCGAAGCTGTGCCTTGGGTAAAGCGTTTACTTGCCATCAGAGAACAAATGAATGACTCCGTGACCGATCCCTGGAGAAGAAGACAAATAGATTGGCAAGTTGGTTGTGGCCTCAATGATGCTCTAGAAGCGGCTCGAAAACGAGGTGATGCAGAGGATATGCTCGACAATGCAACACTCACGGTTGCGTATCTTGAGCGAGGTGCCGAACACCGTGAATTAACAGCTACAGAGAGAAGAGACGTTGGTGATTTAATGTTCCAAATAGGCATCATGCATAGTCTCCGAAATAGTGACCATGCCACCGCAGTAACCTGGTTTGATAAAACAATTCCTCTCTGGAATCAAAATGAGCAGGTCGTTCGAGACAGTGAACTCG
Source organism: uncultured Planctomycetaceae bacterium (assembly GCA_913052575.1). Lineage (GTDB taxonomy): Bacteria > Planctomycetota > Planctomycetia > Pirellulales > UBA1268 > UBA1268. The sequence continues at coordinate 10,284 of CAJXFK010000020.1, read as the reverse complement.
GACGCGTGGGTGAATCTTTCATAAGTATGGCCATTTCGTACTGGCAGGTTGAAAGACGAGACGATGCAATTGACTTGAGCCGCACCGGAGTCGATTTCATGGTCGAAGCCGTTGATCGTCAGAAACTCGATGAGCAGTCTTTATCTGTGGCCTACGGCAATTTGGCCACAATGTATGCCGAGCAGGGTGATACTGACAAGTCACAGGCTTACGCAGAAATGGCCACTCGCGTTGAATCGACAAGCAGTCTCTTACGCTAGTTGCTCTTTTCAAACAATTTCGTTCTTTGCAAACCAAAAAGCTCAGACTAGTGTTTCGAGCAGCAACCTCATCTTGCGAAGTTCAGCCACCTGATCGACTCCCTCGAGCGGCGGCAGATGGATACCAAGGGCCCTGTCGTATCCAACGCGACTAAGTTGAGTAGCAATTCTTCCGTATTCAATAGTGCCTTTGCCAATCTGTACTTGAAATGCGTCTGCTCGTGAATCTCGCAAATGGACATGGCATACATTTGGTAAAATTGAATCCCACGAAGTCGGTTTTTTATGACCATACACTGAGTAACTTGGGTCAAGCGTTACACCCAAACCAGGAACGTTTCGGCAAAGAGAAGCGGTTGTTTCAGCATCTTGAGTCATTCGATCAGATGCCGTCTTCACCCCCACGACCATGCCATAAGAGGCAGCGATAGCAACAAACTTTCTTAAACGCTCAATCTCACCATTAAACGGCGTGCCCAACTCTGATGCTTCAACGACAATCGTGACAATATCGAGAGTCTTTGCCAATCGACAACAAGCATCAAATTTTTCGTACAGCTTGCCGTCTTCTGGGGCTGCAAATGACAGAGCAACAGGGCGAAGCCGCTGAAGGTCACTGCAAGCGGCAATTGCAGCATCACTATTCTCAAGCACATCTGCAGGCTGCAGATGGGTACCACCTTCATGTATATCAATTTCGACAGCTGTAAACTCAAGTTCGGCTAGGCGTTCCATCGCCTGATCGAGCGGCAGGTTCGGAAAACATTCGGTACTCACACAGACAAACAAAATGAATCACTCCTAAGTAGACGACAAAAAATAAAACTGAATACAATTTTCTAGAAGATGTTAAGTTAGCGATAAATACTAAAAACTGGCAACGTCGAACTGTGACAAGAAGATTTAATTCGTCTTCCACTTTTGCCGAAGTAGACAAAACTGACCATTTATTAGCTGCTTTATGAACTCAAATGATAAAAATCTTGTTCCTGGGAAAATAATTATGTCTGATGAAGTCAATACGGCACACTCGCGTGTCATCCCCGAACAGCCTCGTCACTGGAACCGCTGGAAAGGACGACTGGCATGGATTATCACGGGTATTTCTGTTGTTGTGGCCGCAGGCGCCGTTGGAGCGAATGCAGAATACTTTCAGACAAACCCAAAAGTTATTGAGCACTATCACTCATTAGCAGAGTCAGCACAGGACAAAATTGCGATTGTAGAAATTCGCGGGGCCATTATGGGTGGGGAGGGATTTGCCAGACATCAGTTAGACCAAGTCAAAGCGGACAAAGCGATTCGTGCCATCGTGCTTCGTGTCGACTCACCTGGTGGAACAGTAAGTGGGAGTGATGAGCTTCATTACCGAATCCAGAAGCTCGCTACTGAAAGAAATCTTCCTGTTGTTGTGAGTATGGGTAGTATTGCAGCGAGTGGAGGATATTACGTAGCAATGGCCAACAGCGGCCAAGATGAAATAATTTTTGCTGAACCCTCCACAGTGACCGGCTCTATAGGCGTAATCATCCCCCATTTCGATTTCTCACAAGTGCTTAAACGTTTTGAAATCTCAGACGATTCGATTACGAGTGGTCCACTCAAAGAGATGCTGAGCGTTACGAAAGAAAGATCCCCAGAACTCGCCAAGCGAGAGCGGGGCATCGTTCAAGAGCTTGTTGATGAAATGTTTAATCGGTTCAAAGACATTGTTCGGAAAGGGCGTCCAAAACTCGATGAAAAAGCTATTGAGGACGTTACTACGGGGCAGGTCTTTACAGCACAACAAGCAATAAATCTTGGACTTGTCGACAAAATTGGGTTTCTTGAAGATGCAGTATCGAGAGCCGCAACTCTAGCAGGCTTATCGGAGGATTCTGTACGGGCCGTTCAGTACAAGCAACCACAAGGAATATTCGACGATCTTCTTGGCGGTGCCACTCAGGCACGATCGTTCAACGCACTAGAAATGGTTGTTGAATGGACTACTCCCAGAGCATGGTATCTCTGTTCATGGTGGCCAGCACTTACAACAAATTCTCTTTAAGAAGCGTACGTTTGAAGACAACTTCGACCAAGTTCTGCTAATCGTCTGTAATCATCCATATCGCGGGATTTTCCAGAATATCCTGACAGAATTGAACGACACCAGCAGACTGCTGCAGATACAGAATCGATATCAGCTCGCCTGTCAGCGTAATGTATCACAGCGAGACAAGAGATGAATCCCTGAATACGATCTGACAGATCAGTAAGAATCAATTGCTGCTCAGCCAGTTTTCTGCCGTGTGTCCTAAGGAGACGATCAGTCTCGATACTCGCGGCAACAAGATTGCGTCGAGCCTGTGTTGCCAGACTTTGAAGTTCACTGTCAAGAAGAGCAGCATCTTCCCTAGGTGGGAACCATTGCAGGCTTCGTGAAATTCGCCATTGTATCCACGCAAGTAAAGTTCGCTTTGATGCAAGCGGGTGATGCTTTGTGATGCCCTTTAATAATGCCAGTCCAAGCAAATCACTTTCACCCTCATATACCCCAGCGGCAAAATGATCATGAAACGAGTCACCGAGAGGGTGCCCTATAAGAAATGCACGACCCCCATGAATTCCAAGTGCATCAACTGCCGCCTGACGTAGACAACGACTTGCAACAATTTTAGTGAGAATGGCTTCGTATTCTCCGGAACATTCGTCATCGATTAACGACGCTGACCAACCAGACAATGCTTCGCAGACAAGTTGAGCTGCTGCCATTCTTCCCAGACGTCCAAGCACCAGCTCTCGCGTTTGAATTGGCTGCCCCCAAGTGAATCGTTTTCCAGAATACAAAACTGCTTGCTTCAGCAGTAGGCGGATTGTTCCAGATGCTTGCGCTGCCAACGCGACTCGTCCACGATTGAGTCCATGCCAGACAATTGACATCCCATCTCTTTCTTGGCCATCCGGACCTGTACCAGGACTTAACACACAAGAAGAATCAATCGAAAATTGTTGGAAATTCAATGCATTATTATGGGCGTGCTTCAGTGGATGAAGTCCATAGCTTTGCAATGTAAAATGTGGTGTATTCGATTGAGGCAGTTGGACTAATACAATGACGGGCTTTTCTTCAAAAAGGGCGAGGAGCTTAACCAGCCGCCCGTACGTTGCTCCAGTTATGAACATTTTTGTCCCAGTGAGCAGCAACCGTCTACCGTCACGCTCAAGTCGTGATGAAATTCGATGAAGATCACATCCCGCATCTGGCTCAGTTGCAGCAAAAACGGATAACGGGTGACCTTCAGCCAGCTGCGGTAACCAATATTGCTGCTGGTCCTCTGAACCGAATGTTGTGACTGCCGAAACAGCACCAATTGTTGAGTGAACTGATAACAAACCAGCGACAGTAGGATTGATACTGGCTAAACGTGCAACCGCTTGCACAAGTTCACGGAAACTACACCCAGTCCCACCGTAAACATGCGGTACAAACAAACCCCACAAGCCTGTTTGACCAAGCACTTGCTCGGCAACCTTTGAAAGCTTACCTGTTGGTGGCATTGGTGGATCTACTAACGGAGCATCGGGCGTCGAAATGGCTTCGATTTTATCGTAGAGCTCATCAGCATCACGAAGCTTGTCGATGGCTTCTATTGCGTTATCGATGACACCTGATACCTCGCTGGATAATTCTGCCACCATGCGGTCCGCAGCATAGGAAAATCCACTCCCATGACCCATCGAATTTCTACCTTGCCATAGCGCAGCATTGAGCCAGCTCGTCGTAGATTTACTCTGACTTGCTGAATCTGAGTTCTTTTTTTCCATGCCTTTGATAACACCAACGCGGGGCAATAGCTTTCCCTGAGTGCAATCTGCTTGTCCTTCAAAAAATTTCATATAGCGTGAAAAATTATTCACAATAACACGACGCTTGATCTTGAACGATTCTGTTGCTTCTCCGTGTGCGACATCGAATGGGTGATCAACCAGTACAAATTGTGCCACCCGTAACGGTCTGGGTAAAATTCTCTGGTGAATACCTATCGTTCGAGCAAACCACTGTAGAACCTTAGGGTGTGACAACGCTTGACTACGACTCCAAACCCGACAACGAAATCGCTTTAAAAGTTCTCTCACCATGAGTGGCTCAGGTACTATGAAGGCCACAGGCCGGGGAAGGCCTTCACCTGCTACACAAACCTGAGCCACAGCCGGCTCCTCAAGCATCACTGCTTCTACATCAACTGGTGAGAACTTTGTACCATTAGAGAGTGTCAGAATATCATCTATTCGTCCGGTAATTCTCAGTTGACCATCGCCGTCGATTACACCGGTATCACCGGTTTCTAACCATGCCGTGTTATCGATTGGAAACTCAGCCCCATCCCTTGCTGGGTCAATCACAGACAACGCCCGACAAGGCGTCCGTATAACTACCTGGCCTATGTCAGACTCCCTATCAGAGATTGCAACCTCTATACCCCGTAAGGAATGCCCAACGGCACCAGCCTGCATGCATCGTGGATTCGATACTGCAACAACAGGGCCAGCCTCAGCCAGACCATACCCTTCAACAAGTGGTACATCGTGTTGCTGAAAAATTCGAGCGGTCAACTGCCTGAGTGGCGCACCACCAGAGACGCAAACCCGGACTCGCCCTCCTAATGCTTCACAAAGGTTTGTGATTTTCCCTTGCTGAACAGCTCTTGCCAATCGGTCATAGAAAATTGGTACTCCAAGAATTGCAGCTGGAGGTGCTTTTTTACACGCCTCAAGAATGCGGCGGCGATCTCGAACAACGTTTAAGGCACCTCCTCGAACAACTGTTGTATAAAGATCTCCGACCCTTGCTAACGCATGACTCTGCGGCAACCACGAAAGCCGAACATCGTCAGGTTCTTCAAGAAATTCTACTGCGGACGCAGCTGCATTCGTGACGAGTGAACGTTGGCTGTGTACAAAACCTTTTGGCCGACCAGTTGTTCCTGACGAAATAAGTACCGCTGCCGGTGCATCAGGGTCACATCTTTGTAATCGTTCAGCAATGCTATTCCGTAGTGAACCACGGTCTATTCGGTCTGTCGACCAATTGACTTGCACCTCAAGCAAGGGCAAGTCCTGCTGAGTTAATGACCGACACCGAATACCACCTGATAAAACTATTCCACTCGGTTTAAATAACTGAAGATGACGATCCTGTTCTGATTGACTTTCTTCAGCATGGAGCGCAACGTGGACAACACCACTGAGAAGGCATCCAAAGTCTACTATCGGCCAAGCGGTAGAATGTGGGCCAATGTGCAACACCCGATCACCGGCTGTCATGCCAGCGGCTTCGATTCGTTCAGCAACTGCGACTGACTGCGAAAGCAGCTGCCCCCACTTGAGCTTATTCCCGGTCAGAGAATCAATGATTGCCAGATGATCAAAGCTTGTCTCACACCGCTGTAGCAGGAGCTCAACCAGTGAGGCTGGCATCTGTTCATTCGCCCATCCTCTTGATGAACCTTCAACTGAGGCATGTAAAGTTTTTTCCATACAGTAATCTCGAAAAAAAATTCAAAGCGTCCTATGCAACTGAGGGTAATGTCAAAGACTTTAATACGAACCTTTGTTCTACCAGCATTATTTACAATCACGTTTGTTTACAAAAGAAGAACTCGAGGCACAGATGAGCCGAATGGCCTGCGGCATCGGCGGTTAGCATGCGTTTTCTTGAAAGCGCTATTCTACCAACTCAAAGATAACTGCTATCCCCTGCCCAAATCCAATACACATTGTAGCCAAACCTAAGCGAGCATGACGGTCACGCATTGTGTGTATAAGTGTTGTCGCAATGCGAACGCCACTTGCTCCAAGGGGATGTCCTATGGCCAAGCTTCCGCCATGAATATTCACAACTTCATGACTAAGCTCTAGTTCGTTCATACAAGCAAGCACTTGGACAGCAAAAGCTTCATTAAGCTCAATGATTTCAATTTCTCGTAAATCTATTCCTGAGCGGTGCAAAACTTTGCGGGTTGCATAGACCGGCCCCAAGCCCATCAAAGCGGGTGACACTCCGACGACAGCGGTGCTCACCACACGAACCAGCGGCGTAAGCCCAAGCCGCCTTGCTGCTGCCTCAGACATTACAACCATTGCTGCTGCTCCGTCGCTAAGCGGCGCGCTTGTAGCAGCAGTTACACTCCCAATCCTCGGCAGAAATGCCGGACTGAGTCGATCCATTGCAGCGAGGCTTGTATCCGATCGGATCGATTGATCTCGATCGACCACAGTGAAGACTCCGTCGATATTCAAACCCGGACACGCAATGATCTCCTTTTTAAAGAAACCTGTCTCCGTCGCATGGGTTGCCCGGCGATGACTTTCCAGTGCGTATTCTTCTTGTAATCTTCGACTTATACCACGACTTGCTGCGAGATACTCAGCTGTCAAACCCATTGAAAGAACAGCCCGACTAGAACCAGAAAAAGACCGTGGATGAAAGTCAATTTCGGAATCCATCGGAAGGTGCTGCATATGCTCAACCCCTGCAACAACATGAACGTCTTCGGCCCCAGCCATAATTGAGTGACATGCCTGCGCTACACCTTGCAATGATGAACCACAAAGCCGATTGGTAGTTGATGCCGCTGCGCTGGTAGGCAATCCGGCTAACAGGCCGATCGAACGCGCTACATTGCCACCAAGTTCGCCTCGTTGCTGGGTCACACCGACAACTACCTCCTCTATATGGTCTGGGGAAACACCGCTTCTAGCGACCGCTTCCTTGACTACGAATGCACCCAGTTCATCGCCACGAACTTTTCTAAAAACACCTTCAGAAGAATCCGAGCGACCAATGGCAGTTCGGCAACAAGACACAACAACAGGGGTGTTTTCAGGGGAATAGTTTGTATTCTTCATTCTTCCCTTTCAAACATGTTTTTGTGAAACAGGCAACCGTTCTCCCACCGCTGCAAAAGGAAGGCCTGACTCAGCATGTGCCAGAAGCCTTGGTGGGGCTATCATCCGGGGTCCTAAATATTCAAATTGATCAAGCCGCCGGACGACCTCACTTGCACCGAGGGAATCCCCCCATGCAAGCACTCCGCCACGGAACGCTGGAAATCCAAGCGCATGAATAACCGCAAGGTCAATGTCACAGGCGTCTCGAACAATACCTTCGTCAAGTACCAGAAGTGATTCGAGCAGCATAGGTATAAATAGTCGGTCACAAATTTTGTCATCCGTTATCTGTCGCTCAGGCAGACGATATGGCTCGATGACTGTATTTAAGTTCTCATTCACAGTATCAATTTTTGCATCATGCCCCGTGCTCTTGTACCTGTAAAATCCGCATCCTGTTTTACGACCTAAACAACCAGCTTTGACAAGAGCTGGAATAACGGGTGAGGCATCAATACGATCACCAATGGCATTCGCCATGACGAGACCGGCATAAAATGCCGTATCGAGACCAACCATGTCATAGAGTTCGAGTGGGCCAAGAGGCATTCCAAATCGCCGTGAGACTCTGTCGATACGCGCCAGATCAACTCCTTCGCGTAACAGTTCTACTGCTTCATGCAGATACGGTGTCAGGACACGATTCACAAGAAATCCAGGGCTATCACGAACAACAACAGGGACTTTCTTCAGTCGCTTTGCATGCAGCACAACAGCCGCAACTGTTGAGTCATTCGTATTCGGACCGCGAATGACCTCGACCAATGACATTCGTCGCACAGGATTGAAAAAATGCATACCACAAAATCGAGTTGGATCTGAAAGAGCTGTAGCAAGAGTCGCTATCGGATTTGTTGATGTGTTCGTACATATAACCGTGCTTGCAGAAACTTCGGCTTCAATTTCTGCGAGTACCTTTTGTTTGAAATCAGTCCGTTCAGTAACGCTTTCCATAACAATATCTGAGTCTGATATTACTGAAAGCTGTGTTGAAGACATAAGAAGGCCAGTGATCTCAGGCACTTTTTTATAATTTGTCTTTTGATAATAACGGTCCCAAGCAGCTTCTTCGAGAATAGCCGGAATACTTTTCTGAAGCGCATCAGCATCAATATCAACAAGATTTGTAATAAACTCTGAGCGCAAATGACGCGATGTGATACCAGCCCCCATGATGCCCGCACCGACAATAGATGGCTTATTGAATCGGCGAACAGCCGCAAAATCTTCTGAAGAAGTTTTTGTTAAGTCACCAAGCCCACCGTCTTTACGATTTCGTTCACTAAGCCGATACACACGGACAAGTTGTTTCGCGACCGGCGTCCTTGCCAACTCAGAAAATACTTTGCTTTCAAGTGATGCTGCCTCATGTACTGACTGTGCAGATCCTTTAACGATTGTTTCTAACACAGCCATCGGGGCGGGATAATTTCCTTTTGTACGACCCGCAATGACGGCACCCGTCGTAGCTAATAAAAAATCATGCTCTGGTTTTTCAAGTATTCGTGGCTGTTGTTGATCATGACGACGTTTCTGAAAACTTTCTGTGGCGATCGATTGTTCAAGTACTTGAAGTGCTGATGCTCTTGCTGAACTCGATGAAATACAGGCGTCAACAAGACCGAGGACTTGGGCTTGATCGCCCGTGACCGATTCACCCGACGCGATCAGTTCGATCGCGGGACCTGGCCCGATGAGTCGGGGCAGGCGAACAGTACCTCCCCATCCTGGCATAAGCCCAAGTTTCACTTCCGGCATACCGAGAACCGTCTTCTGATTTTCAGTGGCAATACGAAAATCACACGCAAGGGCGAGCTCAAGGCCACCACCTAAGCAAACACCATCTAGAATCGCCACACTTGGCCATGACGATGACGAAAACAGACTCAGGAGGTTGCGTCCCTTGTCGCACAGCTCCATAATCTGATCGGGTGACTGAGTCCACATTGCATCAATTCGATCAATGTCAGCACCAGCAAGAAATGAATCTTCTTGAAGGGACTCTACAAGAAGACCACGGGGTGGATTCTGCCGCAGGAAGAGAAACATCTCCGCGAGCTCGTCAATGAACCGTTGATTCATTACATTCTGGGTATGATCAGGTACATTGATACCTATAACAGTAAATCCACCGGCTAACTGCTCAATGACAAAGGTGCTGAAAGTTGCTGGCTGCGGCATAGTCGACGATCCTGTTCTGACACTTCTCGCAATGAGGCTCCGGGCTTACCGCATTCACTTGCTCGTGCGACAAAAACCGCTAGTGTATCGGTTATTCGGGAGACCACTGGGCCTTTATAAAAACTCCTGTATGCTATTTAAGCAAATTTATAGATTCGTATTCTCTTATAAATCGAGCAGCTTGATGGATTCAAAACTAGGTGATTCACTCAAATTCGGTCCACGTGCACAAATTGTGCTTTGGATAGCCCTCGTTGCAATTGGAGTTTGTGGGAGGCTCTGGCAACCGACCTTTAACGTCACTCCATTTGCCGCCATTGGGCTTGCTGCAGGATCTCTTTTTGGTATTTCCCTCGCTGCTGTAACAGTGCCTATTGTAGCACTTGTTATCAGTAACTTGGCGTTACCAGGATACGGCTCTACTGCAATGGCACTCGTCGTGTGCGGATCACTCGCGTGCCCCGTTCTATTTGGCAGCCTGATCCGGCGACAGGGGTGGATTGCCCTTATCGGGGGTAGTCTTGCATCATCACTCTTCTTTTTTATCACAACAAATTTTGCTTGTTGGGCCTTAACGTCCATGTACTCCCATACGTTCTCTGGCCTTATTGCTTGCTATGTAGCGGCACTGCCGTTCTACCGATGGATGCCTGTGGGTGATCTGGTGTGGAGTATTTCCCTGTTTGGTGTTCTTGTTTCAATTAGCCGAATGCACCAAGTAATACTTTCCACACAGGTTATACCTGTAGCGAGTGGTGCCCCACAAACAGTAGATCGCTTGACGGAAGAGCAAAGGGGCCGACAATAGAGTACATCGAGGGTTGGCTTGTGGAAGTCACTTGGCAACACTCTTTTGATCTCACTCTCCGCGGGAATGGCGGAATTGGCAGACGCGCTAGGTTGAGGGCCTAGT
>CAJXFK010000019.1 GCA_913052575.1 uncultured Planctomycetaceae bacterium | reverse complement strand
AGAAAAAGCCAGATGCAGACTCTTCAAAAACTTCTACTGCTACAAAAAATAATGGCGAGAAAGAAGGGCCTCCATGGATGAAAAATCGTTCAGAGGATGAGCGGAATGCCTGGCGGAAGAAAATGCTTGATAGGACAACGCCAGAGCAACGAGCCAGGTTTGGTGAATATTTTTCTACAATGAAAAGACGAAGAGACGAACTCGGTCTTCCTTCCTGGGGTTCGAAATAGTCCTGTTTGCACAGACTAGGAACAGGTTTCTACCGGCTGTGCTATCGAATTCAGTCCATTCGAGCTTCGATCCGAGCTTTATCCATGAGGTTTTATTTCATGTCATAAAGTCGTGCCAGCGTAGGCTCTATAGCTTCAGCCCAGATGGTATAGCCCGTTTCTTTTGGGTGAAGTAAGTCGGGCATGATGTCTTTGGAAAGTTCACCATTTTTAGTTAAAAATTTATCATTGATGTTCAGGTAGACAATGTTTTTGCCATCAGCAATTTTGTGAATGAGACTATTTGCGTTGTCATTGTTTATTCGCTTTGGATCATCAGTTGTGGCTCCACGAGGAAATATCCCGAGCAAGAGAATTTTTGTCTCAGGAGATTTCTTCTGAATTGTATAAACAATCTTTTTGACTCCGGCAGCGATGGCCTCTGGCGGATGCATGTCATGTCCGGTGTTGTTTGTTCCGATCATGATGACAGCTACGCGTGGTTTATATCCGTCAAACTCACCGTGTTCGAGTCGCCATAGAACATGCTCAGTCCGATCACCACCAAAGCCAAGATTAATAGCTTTTCTGGCACCATAATATTTATCCCAAGTTGATTTCCCATTTCGTTCCCAGCCGTGTGTTATTGAATCTCCGAGAAAGACAAGCTCCCAACCACCTTGTTGGGCAAGGGCAAGTTTTTCCTCATGGCGATCTTTCCACCAGGGTCCTCGTCTCTTGTTATTTTCGTCCATTCGGTGAGCAGGGGTAGTCGTTACTTGAACAGCATCTACCTCTTTGGCGAAGAGCGAATCTGTTGTGAAAAGAAAAAGTAGGGCGATAGACGAAAGAGAGCGTAAAGAAGTCATTTGGATAAACCTAGAAAAAAAAGGTGATGCTTTGAGAGATAAGTCTAGAAGAGTTAAGGGATACTCAAGGGTATCGCATAAGGTTCGATATGACAAAGTACGGATTTGTAATGATATTGTGAGGCTCAGCAAACAGGTTCGCAGCAGGTTAGATTCGCGGAGGCTAGGTGCATTTTTGGAGAGTCTTCTTTGCGGTTGCCCTGAATTCATTTAAGATTAAGGGTTCTCTGAAATGGTCAAGATGCTTTGGGTTGCGGAATTATATGAGCAGGACATCAGGTCGCCGGGCTAGCCATGAGCACTGTTAAAAAATGTTTGATAACAATGAGGATGGAACATTGGGTCGGCTTCTAGTAGTTGCGTTTTATAAGTTTGTAAAGCTTGACGGCCTTGCCTCATTGCAACGTGAGATAGAGTCATGGTGTCGGAGCAATGATGTTTTTGGCATTGTGCTACTCGCGAGCGAGGGAATTAATTCGACCATTGCTGGCCCTCGTGAGGGCGTGATACGAGTTCTTAAAAGAATCCGCCAAGATGCCCGTTTTTCGGATATTCAATGGAAGGAGTCGTTTGCTACGGAACAGCCATTTCATAAATTGCGAGTCCGGCTGAAGAAGGAAATTGTGACGATGGGTGTCCCAGAAATTGACCCTAATCAACTCGTTGGGACGTACGTAAAGCCAGCAGACTGGAATGCACTCATTAGTGACCCAGATGTCATCGTTATTGATGCCCGCAACCGTTATGAAACAGAGATCGGTACATTCCAAGGTGCCTTGGAACCGGGGCTGGACTCATTTCGTGAGCTTCCGTCATGGCTTGAAAAAAAGATCGATGTTGATCGGAATCCACGGGTGGCGATGTTCTGTACCGGCGGAATCCGTTGTGAAAAATCAACGGCATTTCTGAAACAAGCTGGAGTAAAGGAGGTCTATCACCTTGAGGGAGGTATTTTGAAGTATCTTGAAGAAGTTTCTGAAGATGAAAGTCTTTGGGAAGGTGAATGCTTTGTGTTTGATCAGCGTGTAGCCGTGGGTCATGATCTCGAAGTAGCAGATTATGAACTTTGTCGCGGCTGTCGCTTTCCACTAAGTGTTTCAGATAAGCAATCAGATTTTTTCCAAGAGGGTGTGAGTTGTTTGCGGTGCTATGACCAAACATCTAGTGAACAAAAGTCACGTTTTGCAGAGCGGCAAAAACAGTTTGAGCTTGCACAATCACGTGGCGAAGCTTTTAAATTTTTTAGGTAACCTATTCTTGGGTAGTCGATGTCGAAGTTCTACCATTCTGAAAATGTTGAATTCCTATTCTTGGAAACAAGAAAGTATTGTTTGGTACGGGTTTCCAAAAAAAACGAATAGCTAAAAATGAGTAGTGTGATAAATGTGCTCCGATAGGTTGTTACAAACGAGGAAAAGTCATGAATGACCATGAAATCTTTGTTGCCTCATTTGAGTATCACTATGCGATTAGAAAGCTTAGCGAGATAGATGACATAGATACCAATGAGGAAGCAAATCTTATTGATATTAAGTGCAGGGCGGTTGAGCTGCTTGATAAGTGTTCAGATTCGATCCGCTATTTTGCGAAGACACGAAGGCACATCACAGAATGGTAATGGCTGGCTATAAAACTTTGTTGGTTTTTCTGACCTTACAGTACATAGATACTGTGTGCCGTTTCTTCCACGAGTGATTTATCATTTGAAATCATGCTAGTCGATCAGTTGCGACATGATATTGTGGATCTTCAGAAATATTAATCTCAACCAGGTCTCCGGCTTTAGCAAGAAGCGAACGACACTCGGGACTGAGGTGTGTAAGATGCAGGCGTTTACCAAGGGCCTCATATTTACCAGCCATTGAATGAATCGCTTCAAGCCCGGACTGGTCGTAGACTCTTGAATAATAAAAATCTAAGACGACATCATCGGGATCGGCAGCTGGGTTGAGCATCTCTTTAAAGGATGAGACGGATGCAAAGAAAAGTGGGCCATGAAACTGGTAAATTTTGCTACCAAATTCATTAAATTTTATATCGGCTCCCATATGTGTTGCATGCTGCCAGGCGAAAACCAGTGCAGAAACAATAACACCCAAAATGACAGCAGTCGCTAAGTCATGCATGAATACGGTGTAGCCTGCTACCAGGACCATGACCATCATGTCGCTGGCCGGCATACGATGAAACATCTTGAGGGATGCCCATTCAAACGTTCCAATAACTACCATAAACATCACGCCAACAAGAGCGGCCATTGGAATTTGTTCGATGAGTGGTGATAGAAACAAGACAAAGAGCAACAAGCAGACAGCTGCTGTTATTCCTGAAAACCGTCCACGACCACCGGAATTAACATTGATTAATGACTGTCCAATCATGGCACAGCCACCCATTCCTCCGAATAAACCACAAACAATATTTGCAGCTCCCTGGCCGATACATTCACGGTTTCCCTTGCCACGTGTTTCAGTAATTTCATCCACAAGAGTGAGTGTCATTAACGATTCAATCAGGCCAACACCACATAAGACGATTGCAAATGGAAAGATGATAGACAAAGTCTTCCAGTTGAGCGGCACCATTGAGTACTCGAAAAAAAATAGTTGAGGAAGTCCACCGCTTATCCCACTAGTCTTCACTGGTGTATCTGCTCCTTCAGATTGACTAAGACGTTGCGCTGGTTGTTGTGCAGGTGCATCTTCGTTTTGAGTAACGGTATTATTTTTAGCCGTAGCTTCAGGAGTAGCATGACTGGCAGCAATTGAATTCGTTTTCAACATGTCACCGACAGTCGCAACGACATTCATTTCAGAAGGTGCATCAGAATTCATCACGAATGCAATCAGAGTAACACTTAAAATTGCAACTAACGAAGCTGGTACTGCCCGAGTTAATTTCGGAAGAAGCCAGATGATCGCCATTGTTAAGCCCACTAAACCAAGCATTAACCAAAGTTGGGTTCCCTGCACAAAGCCCAATTTTCCATCTTTAATTGTTTGAAAACTATTTACTTGCGCAAGTCCAATGACGATTGCCAAACCATTAACGAATCCTAGCATTACGGGATGAGGAACCATGCGAATAAGTTTTCCAAGTCTGCCAAGTCCAATTGCAATTTGTAGAAGACCGCAAAGAATGACCGTAGGAAAAAGATATTCGATTCCATGCATGGAGACTAATGAAACAACAACAACAGCCATAGCACCTGTAGCACCAGAAATCATTCCTGGTCGGCCTCCAAAAACAGCCGTTATCAAGCCAATGAAAAATGCAGAGTATAAGCCAATCAGAGGTGAAACTCCGGCAACAAATGCAAAGGCGATCGCTTCAGGCACCAGAGCTAGTGACACAGTGACACCCGAAAGAAAGTCGTTTTTAAGGGATCCGGACTGAAGACGAAAAAAATTAAGCATGCAAGTTCCTGAATGAAGTATCAATTCGCCATAACAAGAAAGTTATGGCGACACTGTCACATATCCTGTTGAATGACGCTCAACGCCAAGAACTGGCGGAGCGACAGCACTTTTACAAGATTGTAGAAGTTCTCTGAGTGTGAACGAATCTTGAATGAATGAATATAAGGGGCTTTGCAGTTTGGTCAATATCAAGCATCAAACGAGGGTCTATAAAAGAAAAGTTGTTTGATATGAGACGTGTTGATGGCCGTTCGTTACAGTCTTCGGGAATCCAGAAGAAACCGAAGCTGATATTTGTTTCCTGGTTTCTAAGACAGTATTAAGGAAAAAAGCGATTATAGCCTTAATCTTTTGGTGTGATGCTTGATTGCTGTTTGCGGATACAAAAGAGTTTATCTCCAGTACGAATGACAAGGCTCCCTGTAACAGCAGTGATGCCATATTGAATTCGTCCAGCAAATAATGTGGCACTGGCCTTTCGCTCTTTATCTGTTTCCGATGCTATTAATTTAGCATCAAGTGTGTCATCTTCAGAATCCCACAGTTCGTTGGTACTAAGAATAATAAATTCAGGACCTGTTTTGATTACATCAGTGATCCCATTCTTTCCAAAGAAGTAAATCCGATTACCAATTTGAAAAGGTGTTGCCCAACATGGCGATGACAATCTTTCGCTATAGCATTGTTCACCAGTATGAAAATCGTGGCAAAAAACAACACCAGCTCTATTTACCCAGTACACATATCCGGCAGCGTGTATTGGTGAACCAAAAGAACTCGTTGCTTTTTTTGGGCACCAGACTTGTTTTGGAGTCCAAGAGCCATTTGTGTGCGAAGCTGTCAGGACCATATTTGATTTCTGGGCCTCTGTGGCATTTTTGCCATCACGACCAACCGAAGCCCCTATGAAAATTGAATCAACGCCATAATCCACCGGTGTCGTAACAGTATTCCCAGATACTTTGTCATAGCTCCAAAGCAATGATCCATTCTCAGGATCATAGCTATCTACGCTGCCAGCGGAACTACAGATCACCTGGTTTTTGTTATCTAGATTGACTATCGCTGGAGAACTCCAGCTAATGCGGCTTTGACGCTCTGAACACCAAAGAGTGCGGCCGTCTTGTTTTGAGACGGCAAGCAAATATGACTTTGCACTATTATCGATCAAGACAAAGAGTTTTTCCTTGTGTTGCGCAAGTGAAGAGGCAATTCCAAATTCATTTTCAATGGGTCCGTAGACATCAGTAAGGCATCGACGCCATATCTCTTCTCCAGAAAATGAAATCGCCATGAGATCACCACTTTCAAAAAAAACATAGACTCCATCTTTGTCCACAGCGGGTGTAGGAGCGGCCCGACTTATGTAAACACTATTTTTTGCCTCATTACTTGTTTCCTGAATGAATTCCCAGTTCGTGCTCCCGTCGATTAAATTTAAGCTAAGAACATGGTTACTATTTTTCATATCACCTGAAACAGCAGTTACAAAGATATCATTATGAAAAATGACAGGACTTGATTGCCCATGCCCTGGAAGTTGTTTGTCCCATGCCTTATTAGTACTCAACCCCCAGTTGACTGGTATCGAATCAGGCTCGATAAAAGATTTTCCTGCACCGAGAAAAGATGGCCATTGAGGTGATTCTGCATGAGTGCGAGGACAGCAAAATCCAAAATAGAAAATGAAAGCTGCAATTCGACAATAAGGTAGGCGTGACATTTTGTGCTTATGGGATTGTGATGAATTCGACAGTATCAAGGTTATGGCCATTATGAGCCCCTCCGATTAATACAACGCCGCTGTTCGCTGGAACTATCCGATGAACAATGCGAGGCGAAACTTTCGTAATGACCCCCCAATGTTCATGATCGGAGGAAAGCTTAAGCAATGTTCCATCTGCAACATTTACGATTAATTGATTTTCAAACACGCAGGCTGCCGAAGCGAAGCCATTAAATTGGCCCTCAGGGAGACGAGGACCCAACGTCCAAGAATTTTTTTTGGGATTATAAATGTTTACTTCCCTAGTGATCTCTTCCTCATCTGTAAAGCCACCTATGACCCATATGCAATCTTGGAATTCGGCTGCAATTAAAGCTCGTCGCATAAAAGGCTGGTGTATTGACTGCCATTCAGCATCAGGGTCATTGAGATCAATGCAGTCAATGGTGTCACACCACACTTGGCCTCCACTGTCACCCTGCATATCCCACCCGCCAATGGTAAAGAGTCTGCCGTTATTCAGAATGACATCATGAGATGACCTCGGTTGCGGTAGTGGCTTGAAGGCTTCCCATTGTTTTTTTTCTAAGCTGTAACGAGAAACAGTTTTTACTGAAAAATTATCAGCGTCTTCACCCTTTTCGTTCTGTGGCTCCATGCCACCAACACGATAAATATTTTTCTTGTAAGCAACGATATTCATGCCTTGAAGGGCTTGTTCTTGATCAAGTGTAGTCCATGTAGAATTTGATATATTTTTCAAATCAAGTTTGAAAAAGTTTCCAATAACGGCCTGCTTCGACCATTCATGAACAGGAGCAACATGACCGCCGAAAACAAAAATAGAATCTTGGGTAGCTACTGCACCAAAGCTTGAAACAGCAAACGGTAACGGATGTAGTAAGGTAGGTTCCGTTCCAAATGAATGATCAGAAATGAACCCATAAGAAAGAAGCCCGAAGGCACTAAGCATAAAAATTGAACGACATTGTCCCAGACTCCGTCGGACTGGCTCTAGCTTGTGAAAACTCCACATATTGAGTGAATTCCTTAGCTTAAAAGTCGTATCGATAGACGAGTGTTATTTTTTCTATCGTAAAATACTCGATAATGCTTTGAAGTAAATGTGAGATACGCACAAAGAAAATCATTCGCTTTCCCTTCGGACGAATATAAAACCAGATCAGAAAAAATATAGAAAATAAAATCACTGTCAGTAGTTCCATAATACGCCACCCGCGAATGACTCTTTATAGGACAAGATGTCCGGAAGGGCCAATAAAAGTGTCTTGCTTCTTGTGGGGTAAATAAGTGGTATTTGAAGCAGTATTACTCTATGACAATTAAAAAAGAGTGGCAAAATAAATGGAAGAACATAGGGTTTTTAGAGTCATACAAAAGAAGCATGCTAGAAAATGACGTAGGAAAAATCTGATGATATTTGTATCGTGTTGGATACAAAAGTTTCAGGATGCTCGTGATAAATGTATCCTGTAAAAAATGTTCGAAACGCTAAGGGAGGTGCCAGCCAATCGCCAGCCATCCATGAAGTACACGTTTAACCGTTGTTAAAGCACGGTAAAAAGGAGTAACGATGACTGACGAAGGTATGCCTTCAATCGCGATTTTCTATGGTTCAAGCACTGGCAACACGCAAGAAGCAGCCGAGAAAATTCAGCAGGAGCTCGGAGATTTTGTGAGCCATGTCGCTGATGTTGTAGATAGCGATCCAGAGGAACTATCAAAGTACGATATTCTGCTGCTCGGTGTGTCCACATGGAATATCGGAGAAATGCAAGAAGACTGGGAATCATTCATCCCAAACATGTCAGGCCTGGATCTTTCAGGAAAAAAAGTAGCCTTCTTTGCTATGGGCGATCAAGCGGGTTATCCCGATAACTTTCTTGATGCAATGGGCCAACTCTGGAAGGCCGTGAAAGAATTAGGAAGCCCTGAGTTGGTAGGAGTCTGGCCAACCGAAGGATATGAATTCGACGCATCTGAAGGATTGTTTGATGAAAAGAATTTTGTCGGATTAGGTCTCGATGAAGAAAATCAATCGGATCTACACGACGAGAGAATTAGTGCATGGCTGGTCAAAGTTTTGATGGATTGCAAGCTTATACCAGCATAGTAAACAGAAGATGATAGAAGATTTATCGCTACGTGAGGGAGTTGAATTTGGATTCATTCCCTCACGTTTCTTTTATTTTTTGATGTACGTTTGAATATATATATTATCGTGTGAATGATCCTCAGTTTTATGAAGATCGGTGTTGATGAGTTTCGTTCTAATGAGCTTCTGGCATTTTGCGTGCGGGATCAGGCCATAAAGAATCTTCCACTCGACTGGCATCCATCATTGCGATGGCTTGTGTGACTAAGGTGGGATGATCTGTCGCCAAGTTCTTGGTTTCACCTAAATCGGTACTAAGATCATAGAGCTCTACTGCACCACCCGATTGTGGTCGCACTGCCTTCCAATTGTTCCAGCGAAGAGCCTGAATGTGGTTTTTACCCTCATGCAGTTCCCAGTAGAACGATTCTCGTTTGGGCGCAGGGCCCCCTTCCAGAAAACTCACGAGAGACAAGCCGTCTGGTGAGTACTCTTTGGGTAAATCAGCACCAGAAAGTTCTGCAAATGTCGGTAGAAGGTCCCAGAAAGCCCATGGCTCATCTGTCACCCGCCCAGCGGGTACAGTGCCAGGCCACCACGCTATTGCAGCTTGACGCAGGGCTCCTTCATACATGCTCCTTTTAAAGCCGCGAAGACTTCCACCCATTGTCTGATCAAATCGTTTTCCGATCGTTGTGTTCGGGTCGAATGATGAACCATTGTCTCCAGAAAATATAATAAGTGTCTTGTCGGCAATTCCTTTTTCCTTAATGAGTGCGACAAGTTTTCCGACATCGGAATCAAGCCGCGTCACCATTGCCGCATAATTCTTTTCCTTTTCAGTCCAAGGTTTGTCTTCATAAATTCCTTGGTTGTCAATTTCAAATCGTCCATGAGGTAACGTGATGGCATAAAATAGAAAAAATGGATTGTCAGAATGTTTATCAACCCATTCAAGAACGTTCTGTTCAATTTTTTCTTGAGCATAAACCTTTGCTCCTTTTTTATTTTCTGGAATTTCAACCCGCGTGGCGTCATCATAGAGATAGGATGGAAAATAACTATGGGCGTGACGTTGGCAGTTATAGCCAAAAAAATGATCAATGCCGTTTTTGAATGGGCTGCCAGTTGTGTTAAACATTCCCATGCCCCACTTGCCCATTGTGGCAGTCTTGTAGCCAGCTCCCTTGAGTACAGTACCGACGGTGACCAAGCCTTCTGGAAGAGGCTTTTGCCCTTCTGGCTTGATTTCACGATTTCCACGAATCGGACAGTGGCCGGTGTGAAGTCCTGTGAAAAAAGAACTTCTTGCCGGTGCGCAGACGCTTGTTCCTGTATAAGCCGACATGTAACGAGTGCCCTCAGCGCAAAGACGATCAAGGTGAGGAGTTTGAATCAATTCTTGACCATAGGCACCAACATCACCTTGCGCAATATCGTCAGAGAGAATGAAAATCAAGTTTGGACGGTCATCAGCAAAAAGGTTGGCTGACGGTACCAATAATGTGAGAACAAGACCAAACCACACCAATCGAATTGTGATCCAATATGTCACGAGGTTCTCCTGCTGAGATACTATTAACTCATCTTGAATGACTAGATACTTGCAAGCGACCTATTCGTCAGAGGCATAAACGATCTCCCCTCGAACAAATGTTTTTATTGGCTTGATGTTACGAATCTCATCAACTGCAACGGACATGTAATCATGGTCGAGTATCACCATATCGGCCCACTTGCCAACTTCGATGCTGCCTAAGTCCTTTTCTTTGAACAAAAGAAAAGCATTATTTCTGGTGTGAGCGGTTAGTGCCGCCTGACGTGAAATAGGATTCCGAATAGATTCTGTATTCGGAAAAACTTTCCCACTCACTACCCACCACAACGAATGGAATGGGTTGATAGTCGAAACGACAGTCGAATCAGACCCGAGCCCCCACACGATACCACTATCCTGTATCCATGAGACTGGTGGTGAGTCACGATCATCTTTAGCAGGCTTTGCTGTTTTGTTATGAATAGCAATTGTCAGCCCAAGTTTTTTTGCCCGTGCAATACTTTCTTTTGAAATTAAGTCACAGTGTGCAATCGTCCAACGAAGATCTTTCATCGAATGGTTTTCATTAATAATCTCAGCGATATCAAGAATTCGACTTGCTGTGGAATCCTGCATCGCATGCTCATGAATGTGCCATCCACCTTCAGCCGCATATAAAGCAATTTTTTGAAATTGATTCCAAACATCATCGTCATAAAGACTGACTCGCATGGAACTGTCATGCAGCGGGTTGTACGTGTGTTCACCGATGCCAATAAGGCCAAACCAATCATTATTGAGGCGTGGTTTTGAGGACTGTATAAGAGTGATGGCCTCATTGACCTCTACTGGGTTATCGGCTCGATAGCGAAGTGAATGGAAGGTTCGAAGCGTAAGCTTTCCTTGGTCTGCTAATTTTTTTACAGGATCGAAATTGCCATCGGTGGAACGACCGACATCGTAAACGGTTGTGAGCCCATGACTATTTAAAATAGTGTTGAAAAAGGCGACATCTTCAACACGTTGTTCTGCTGATCGGTGGGGTATAAAAGTCGTTGCCTGATTTATGATTGCTCTGGCGCCACCGGAACGTCCAGAAGAACTGCGTCCAGAAGAACTGCGTCCAGAAGAATTACGTCCAGATTGTGATCGGCCGCCTTGTGAGCGATTGGAGCTGCCTTGTGAGTTCGTTTGTCGCCCGCCTTCACGACTGTTGCTATCGCCAGCTTCGGCCAATTCTTGTTGAGCTAGGCTATTCATATAAGCTCGGCTATACGATTTTTGCATGAATAAAGGATTCACCGGTGCAATAGTATCAAGCTCCTCAGTTGTAAATCCTCCTGGTGCGTCAGCAAATTGCTGCTCACTCCATCCGCCAAGCACAAAAACCCATTGACCCGGTTCTGCTTCAATAACTTTTTGGCCGATAATTTTAAGTGCTTCTTTACGAGATGTGATGCCATCAATTCTGGCTTCAAATCTCCATCTCGAAGCACCTCTCATGTAGTGCATGTGATTGTCAATGAGGCCAGGGATGACAGTGCGGCCTTCAAGATCGATATGAGCAGTTTCAGGTCCGGATAAACTAAGGATTTCGGCATTACTACCAACAGCGGTTATCCGTCCTTCTGAAATTGCAATAGCTTCAGCTATGGAAAACTCAGCATCTACAGTCAGCAATTTTCCATTATGAAAAATTTTGTCAGGGTGTCCTGCGGTCACAACAATCCCTGTCATGATGCTACACCAAAATATAAGTACTCTGAATGACTCCCACATTTAAATATCCCAGATTTCTTTCATAAGGCTGCAATGAACGTCTAATGATAAAGTATGACACGTCGATATTTTCTTGTATATGTCCAGCCCCGATGTGTGGGATAAACGACACTATCTTTGACATGGATTGAAAGGCAAGTTCACGAACAAGGCTCAAATGAATTGCAATGCTATCAATCACCCAGCATATATTCATGTGCTTCGGTAGATGACCGAAAAGCAAGATCTGCTTTCATGCGATATAGCTATTAAGTGTTTGATTTTTCAAAGTTTCCGTGATTGTTTCCCGAACGTGTACTCGCAGGCTTTTGTAATGCTATGAGTTCAGCTTTATGCCAGCCGTTCATTTAGCATCAATCGGTATTCTGTTTTTTGAATAATTCCAAATAAATATTCTAGAAAATAATTAGTTTACAAATAAAAACTAATGACTTGTGGTTGATGGTATGAAACGGTCGATCGCATCGGAGTAGGGATTGGTGTGCTGTCGGGCCCTAGCTTTTCAGGCCCTCTTGTTTGGAGATTGCCTTTTTGTTTTTTAAAAAAATAAGGGAGATTTCTAGGTGTGGTTGACTGGGACTGGAACCGAAAGGAGACTAGAATTTAGCTGTATAAGACATGTATACGCCGGATGTGGTTTATGACATCGTAACTCCGGACATTTTCATGTTTTGACCAGACAATTATTGGTCATGTTACCTTCGTTTTTTATACTACTAATTAGTATTAGTAATGAGTAGTACGTTCTTAGGCCTGGGTGTTGTAAGTTGCAGAAATTCAATTTGAAGAAGGGCTTGTCACTTCCAATTACAGGATCTCCCTCAGAGGAAATCACAGATGCTCCTGACGCCGAAAGCGTTGGAATTGTTGCAAGTGATTTTGAGGGCCTAAAACCAACATTGCTCGTCAAAGTCGGGGATCGTGTACAGAAAGGGCAGCCGGTCTTTCAGGATAAAAAAAATCCTGGTGTAAATTTTACGGCACCTGCAAGTGGCGTCATCGAACAGATTAATAGAGGCGCGAAAAGAAAGTTTGAGTCATTAGTTGTTCGTGTAGAGGGTAACGACGAGAAAACGTTTACCACATCCACAGCAAGCAAATCAGTTTCTGCGAAAGAGCATGTTGTTGACATGCTTGTCGAATCAGGTCTCTGGACAGCCTTCAGGACGCGCCCCTATGGCAAAGTGCCACGTGTCAATTCCTTGCCGGCTGCTATTTTTGTAACTGCGATTGATACGGATCCACTCGCCCCCAGCGCAAAGTTTTTGATTCAGAAAAAAGAAGATGCCTTTGTCGAGGGTTTGTTGTCTTTAGCGACGATTTCTGACAATGTTCATGTCTGTGTTGCCAATGAATCAGACGTTCGTGTGTTAGATCATCCACACATTAAGTATCACGTTTTTAATGGACCACATCCCGCGGGGCTACCAAGCACTCACATTCACTTCATTGATCCTGTTGGTCCGAATAAGACTGTGTGGCACATTGGTTACCAAGATGTGAGCGCGGTTGGAAATCTTTTTCTAGAAGGTCGTATCGACTGCGGGCGATTCGTTGCAGTAGGTGGCCCAGGAGTTATTGAACCCAAGATCATGAAGACACGAATGGGAGCAAAGATTCCGGAAGTGATTCATGGACAATGTGTGACTGGAAAGAATCTGAGGATAGTATCAGGGAGTGTCTTGTCCGGCAGGCAGGCTATTGAACCGGTAGATTATCTAGGCCGATTTGACAATCAAATCGCAGTCCTCGAAGAGGGTGATTTCCGAGAATTTCTTGGATGGCAAAAACCGGGATTTAACCAATTTAGCGTGACGAACGCCTTTGCGTCAGCATTTACGAAGGGTGTTCAATTCCCTTTTACAACCTCAACGGGTGGTAGTAAGCGGGCAATGGTACCGATTGGGAGTTATGAAAAGGTCATGCCGCTCGATATTCTGGCGACGCAACTTCTTCGGTCATTGATTGTCGGGGATACCGAGCAGTCACAAAAGCTTGGCTGCCTAGAATTAGTTGAAGAAGATCTTGCACTCTGTACTTTCGTATGTCCCGGAAAGTATGAATATGGCAGAATCTTACGTGACAATCTTAGATCAATTGAGATCGATGGTTAAATCAATTACCACACTGTGTTGTCGTTGAAGCAAATTTTAGTTGAGATAATGCGATGAAATGGCTTCGAAAAATCCTTGATTCTCAGGCACCCCTCTTTAAGGAGAATGGGAAACTAGAGAAATTGTATCCGCTCTATGAAGCAGCGGACACGTTTCTTTATACCCCGGGTGAAGTCACGCGTGGTCCTTCCCACGTCAGAGACGCATTAGACTTAAAACGAATGATGTCGATTGTCGTTCTGGCATTACTACCGTGCGTTGTCATGGCTTGTTACAACACGGGTTATCAAGCCAGCCTTGGGGCATCTAGTTATGCCGCGGTGTCTGGCGATGGGTTAGCGAGCGATCAGGCAAATTCAGCGGTCCAAGATGCGTTGGGATGGCGATATCTTGTAGCAGGATTACCCGATGCAGGAAGCTTCTGGGGTAATCTACTCCTGGGTGCCACGTATTTTATTCCCGTGTATATCGTCTGCATGATGGCTGGTGGAATCTGCGAAGTTATATTTTCTATTATACGTAAGCATGAAGTAAACGAGGGGTTTCTTGTTACGGGGCTGTTGTTTCCTCTGACCCTACCTCCAACCATTCCGCTTTGGCAGGTTGCTGTCGGCATTATTTTTGGAGTCGTGATAGGCAAAGAAGTTTTTGGTGGAACTGGAAGGAATTTTCTCAATCCGGCACTTACAGCTCGTGCTTTCTTATACTTCGCGTACCCTGCTCAAAGTTCGGGAGATAAAGTCTGGAATGCAATAGGAAATGTTGATGGCGTCAGTGGCGCAACCGTCCTTGGCAATGTTGCAGCGCTTCCTAATAAGGCAGAGGCCATGAAGTATCTTGAAGGCTTCGAATATGCAAACTATGGGTTCGGCTTCTGTATGGGTTCAATGGGCGAAACATCTACTTTGTTTTGTGCATTGGGCGCATTTGTGTTGGTTCTGAGTGGTATTGGCTCGTGGCGAATTATGCTCTCAGTGCTTTTAAGTGGTCTTGCGACTGCATCATTACTCCATATTCTTTCCAGTGATAACAACGCTGCAATGTTTGCGATGAGCCCTGTTCAGCACTTGTTAGTCGGAAGCTTTGCATTTGGGTTGGTCTTTATGGCAACCGATCCAGTGTCAGCCTCGATGACGAATACTGGAAAATATATATACGGTGGTCTCATTGGTCTGCTGGTGATCATGATTCGGGTCATCAATCCGGCCTATCCAGAGGGAATGATGTTAGCAATTTTGGTTGGCAATGTTTTTGCGCCGCTCATTGATTATTTTGTGACGCAAAGTAATGTGAATCGACGCCTTCGGCGGTGGTCTCGTAATGCACAATTGGAGGTTTAGGTGACAAAAGCGCGTGACTCAGTCAAAAATACTTTCCTTACCACTGCTTTACTCTGTGTTATCTGTTCTGTTTTTGTTTCAGCATCAGCTGTTGGGTTGAGGTCGAGGCAGGATCTCAACAAGCAGCTCGATAAAAAAAAGAATATTCTTTCGGTGTGTGAAATCGATTCATCGAACGGAGATGTCCAACGGCTCTTCGAAGCCAATATCGAGGCTCGTTTAGTAGATCTGCAAACTGGTTCATATGTAGAGCAGACTCCAGATTCGAAGCAGACAGCATCCAGTTTTGATTTTTCGAAACTCACAGAAAATGAATTTAAAACACTAGATGAAGATCCTGCTGGACTGGGAGGTCGGCGGGAACAATATGAAGTCGTCTATGTCTTTCAAAAAGGGAATCAATTAGTTCTGCCAATTCGGGGAAGAGGTCTATGGTCAACCCTGTGGGGCTTTCTTTCTATAGACGCAAATGATTTTACGACGCGTGGCATAACTTTTTATTCCCATGCCGAGACACCAGGTCTTGGCGGTGAAGTAGACAGCGATGCTTTTAAAAGCCAGTGGATGGAAGAAAATGCAACGCTCGATGCGAATGGCAAAGTGATCATTGAGGTTGCAAAAGCTGGCCAAGCAGCAGAAGGTGAGATTGATGGTTTGGCTGGCGCTACGATTACAACTCAGGGAGTGGATAAACTCATCAAGTATTGGTTAGGGCCCGATGGATTTGGACCATTTCTTGTAGGGAATGGAAGTAAGTTCGGTGAAGTTGCCCAAAATTGATGAGCTTATAAAGTGAATTCAGACCGCTGAGGCGGCTACAGGAATAAGAATGGCAAAAATCAAAACAACAGACGTTTTGTTTGATCCAGTAGTTAAAAATAATCCGATTGCGTTGCAGGTATTGGGTATCTGTTCTGCACTGGCAGTGACTACCAAACTCGATACGACACTCACAATGTGTGTGGCGGTAATCTTCGTAGTTGCCTTTTCGAATTTAGCTGTGAGCTCGATTCGAATGTTCATTCCCTCAAGTATTAGAATAATTGTTCAGATGACGATCATCGCATCACTGGTAATCATCGTCGACCAATTTTTAAAAGCTTTTGCTTTCGAGGCGAGCAAGCAAATGTCAGTATTCGTAGGCTTGATTATTACAAACTGCATAGTAATGGGTAGGGCTGAAGGGTTTGCAATGAAGAACCCGCCATTCATTAGCTTCCTCGATGGCATTGGAAATGGGTTGGGTTACAGTTTTATTTTGTTGGCCGTGGGTGCTATTAGAGAACTCTTTGGCAGTGGAAAGCTCTTAGGGTATACGATCCTTCCTGGTGACTATTATCAAAATAATGGTCTGATGCTTTTAGCCCCTAGTGCATTTTTTCTTATTGGAATGATCA
Source organism: uncultured Planctomycetaceae bacterium (assembly GCA_913052575.1). Classification (GTDB taxonomy): domain Bacteria; phylum Planctomycetota; class Planctomycetia; order Pirellulales; family UBA1268; genus UBA1268. The sequence goes on along the minus strand of CAJXFK010000019.1, from coordinate 13,650 downwards.
TTTGGATCATTCGAACATTTCGGCCAGACCAGATTGAGGAAGCATAGAATTGTCTGATCATCTCAGCATAATTATCAAAGCCATGTTTATTGAGAATCTTGCCCTGAGCTTTTTTCTGGGCATGTGCACCTTTCTGGCTGTCTCAAAAAATGTGAAGACAGCAGTGGGACTCGGTATTGCGGTTGTCGCAATCCAGTCGATTACAGTACCAGCCAACAATCTCATCTACAGATATTTTCTTAAAGATGGGGCGTTATCTTGGGCAGGCATTCCAGAGTCGAATCTAGAATTTTTGGGCCTCATAAGCTATATCGGGGTGATTGCTGCGATGGTCCAAATTCTGGAAATGACGCTCGATAAATATTTTCCTGCTCTCCACAGTGCGCTCGGTATTTTCTTGCCACTTATCACAGTGAATTGCGCAATATTAGGCGGCTCTCTTTTTATGGTCGAACGTGACTATAATTTTATTCAGAGTATTGAATTTGGAGTTGGTAGCGGTCTTGGTTGGGCCTTAGCAATTGCTGCCCTTGCTGGGATTCGTGAGAAACTCAAGTATTCTGACGTTCCACCGGGACTTCGCGGCCTTGGAGCAACCTTTATGATTGTTGGCCTCATGGCTATGGCGTTTATGGCGTTTGGCGGCATTCAGCTTTAAGCAACTATGCATCATTAAAATGTTCACCCGATTACGAAATTCTAAAAAGTGAGCTGACGATATGGAAAATATCATCCTTGGCGTATTAATGTTCACGGGCACCGTCACAGTCTTGGTGTCATTGATACTGATTGCGAAATCACAGCTGGTTGCGAGTGGGTTAGTGAAGGTTCTTATAAACGATCAGAAGTTGATCGAAGTTCCAGCTGGTGGAAAACTCTTGAGTGCTCTTGCCGACAACAATGTATTTGTATCATCAGCCTGTGGAGGCGGTGGGACGTGTGCACAGTGCCGGGTCGTCGTGAACGAGGGTGGTGGTGAAATACTACCTACTGAACGAAGCCATATATCAAAGCGAGAGGCATGTGATGGTCATAGATTATCATGCCAAGTCTCCATCAAACAGGACATGAAAATTGAAGTGCCACCAGAAGTCTTTGAAACTAAAAAATGGCAGTGCACCGTTCGATCAAACAATAATGTTGCGACATTTATAAAAGAGTTGGTTTTGGAATTGCCGGAAGGCGAGGATGTCGGATTTAAGGCAGGTGGATATATACAGATTGAATGTCCGCCACATAAAGTTGCGTACAAAGATTTCGATATCGAAGAAGAATATCATGAAGATTGGGACAAGTTTAATATCTGGCAGTATGAGTCCGTAGTTGATGACGAGACAATTCGCGCATATTCCATGGCGAATTATCCAGGCGAGAAGGGAATTATCAAACTGAATGTTCGAGTTGCCTCTCCGCCACCAAGGGCACCAAAATCAACGCCGCCGGGTGTGATGTCCTCTTATATTTTTGGCTTAAAGCCAGGCGATAAGGTAACAATCTCTGGGCCGTACGGGGAGTTCTTTATTCAGGAAACAAAAGCCGAAATGGTGTATATCGGAGGTGGTGCGGGTATGGCACCGTTGAGGAGCCACATCTTCGAACTTTTCAAGAGAGATGAAACAAATCGAAAAGTCTCGTATTGGTACGGCGGAAGAAGTGCAAAGGAATTATTTTATCTTGATGAGTTCGAAGAATTAGCTGAAAAGAATGAAAACTTTAGCCTGAATATCGCACTATCAGATCCACTGCCAGAAGATAATTGGTCGGGATACAAGGGGTTTATTCATCAGGTCTTGCTTGAGGAATATCTCTCAAAGCATCCGAATCCTGAAGATCTTGAGTATTACGTATGCGGTCCGCCAATGATGCTCAGTGCCGTACGAAATATGCTCGATGACCTTGGTGTTGAGCCCGATAGCGTGTTGTTCGACGACTTTGGTGGGTAACAACGTGAAACAACAAGTGTTTCACACAAAGAGATATTCAATTCTTTTGTATCCGGCATGCTCCATCCTTGCCTTATGTTTTATTGGCCTTTGTGTCGGATGCAAAAGTCAGAATCAGATTCATGAACGAATGACGTTTGATGGATCAACAATGGGCACGTCATACCATATCGTGGTTACTACTAGTTTTAGTACAAAGACCCGCACGCAACTGAAAAAAAATGTTGAGCGAAGATTAAAGGAAATATCTCAACACCTCTCAACATACATCAAAGATTCTGAGATAAGCAGATTAAATCAAGCAGAGGCAGGGGTATGGGTTCATGTCTCCTCTGATCTTTACCGTGTTGTGACTGCTGCGGATTCTGTGAGTACTATGACCGACGGTGCTTTTGATATAACAATTGGTCCAGCCGTTGAACTATGGGGCTTTGGTGATGCAAAAAAAGCATCTCAAAACGAACCACCAAAAGAAGAGCACATTCTGGCAATAAAAAACTCCGTGGGATATCAAAAAATAGAGATCCAGGAGAAACCACCAGCGATCAAAAAATTAGACAGCAACCTGAAAATTGATGTTTCAGCAATTGCAAAAGGATACGGTGTTGATGAGATTGTATTGCTACTGCAAGGTATGGAAGACATACATGGAGCAATGGTCGAGATCGGAGGAGAAGTTCGTGTATTCGGAGACCGGCATGATGGCTCTGAGTGGACAGTTGGCATTCAATCACCACTTAGAAATCGTGGCGGGTTGGCTGCGAGGGTCCATCTTCAAGACAAATCGCTAGCTTCATCGGGTGATTACGTTCATTTTTTTAAGCATGAGGGGCGAAGGTTCTCGCATATAATAGACCCTGATGAAGGTGTTCCGGTTGAGACTGATGTCGTAGCTACTGCAGTAATAGATTCGTCATGTATGGTGGCAGATGCCTGGGCTACTGCGTTTATGGTTTTAGACGTTAAAGAATCATTAGAAATTGCTGATCGGGAAGAACTCGGCCTCATGATCATCCGCAGAGAAGCAACAAATGATCTTGAAGTTATTTCAAATAACACATTTAAACAGTACCGCGTTGAGTAATACCAATGATTACGTTCCTTCTGACTCCACTTGTATTTGGCATTTTTTTTATATGTCTTGCGGTGGGTGTCATCTTTTCCAATAAGAGATTAAAAGGAAGTTGCGGTGGGCTTGCGAATATGACAAGTGAAAATGGCAAGTCAATGTGTGAAATATGTCCAAACAATGGTTCCGAATGTGAAGATCAATCATAGTTCAACCATTTGTTAGAAATGCTCAGAGTGGGTCAAAGACCATTGTCGGTTCAACCAAGAAGACCGATCTTCATTCATGCCCCAGAAGTTGTCTATATGAGTACGGAAAGAATAGCAACTAACGCAATTGACCAGAATAAAATTGTAAGTTGTGCAGCCCGTTCTTTTGCCATAAGATTTCGATTTTTATATTCGTCACCCCATTGCGTATCCTGTGTTAGATATTTAGGCAGTACTACGAATCGCCATGAAAGCCAGCAAAGGATGCAACAAGTAATAGTCGCTAAAGGTACCATGTCTGTGTCCGGTGAAGATTGGGCGAGATATATGAAAATGACAGTATAAAAGGGTGTAATTCTTTGGAGTATGCTCCAAAGTAAATTAGAATACAGGAGGTTGCTCAGTCCTTGCTGTCCCGTGAGATTATCGAGTCATGATGAGTAGTGAAAATAGTGACGATAACGCTTCAGAGTCTCGTTTGCCTCCACGAGATATACATGGAGAGAAGCCAAAAGCACCGAGTCGGAATGATTTCCATGACTCTGACAGATATGAAGAGGCATATGCAAATTATCTTCGTGCTCTGGAATGGTGGGAAAAAAGCTTTGGTTCACATGAGGCATGATTCCATCTGATTCCGTCTCAGCCCTTCTGAATACGTGGAAATCACGTATGTGAGTATCGAGCAGATAAAAGCATTTTTCAGTGATAGCCTAGGGAGTTGTCCTTGCTTGTGGTGCATCTTCATTGAGGGGCTATAAATAAGAGAAAGCCTTTAAGTTGGACTCGCATGTTTCAAAATAGATCAACACAAAAAGATGTTCGGGTGTGGTTTACTGAAAACGGTTACCGCGGAGATGCTCTCGCATTCAAATACCTTGAGTTGTATGCAATTAAACCACCAGGCTGGGAACAAATATTTACATTTGAAGTAACTCTTCAAGATCATGATGGAAACGTGAATTGTATATACGGTGTTGCATTCGACGATGAAAGAATTTCAAAAGTATCTGAGAAGTTCAAGGTAGCTATTTGTTTTGACCAAGATTCGCATAAGAAAAATTTAGATGAGTGGTCTGGTGGTTTTATTGTTCAAAAAGCATTAAAGGGGCATCAGTAAAGTAAAGAAAGTGGTTGTTGAGATCGGGTAGGCTAACGATATTGAGTAGTAGGAAATTTTTTAATACAGCAGCGTATACAAGAGGTAAGAAATGGCAAAAGTAACTATTGTTTTTGGAATTATTCTTATTGGTCTAGGTTTGGTGGCATATTTTGGATCAACTCCGAAGTCATTGCCACAAGGCGAAGTAACGCAACTTGAAGGTGATGGTGCAGTCGGTGGAAAGCTTCCTATCACTGCTTTAATACCAGCTTTTTTTGGGGCACCATTGTTGGTTTGCGGCCTTATTGCAATGAGAGAAACTTTGTTGAAGCATGCAATGCATGCAGCCGCCATGATTGGGCTGCTGGGTTCACTTGGCGGTCTATCAAATTCGATAAGAGGCATTCTTAAGGACGTTCCCAATTATCGCTCTGTGGGTTACTCGTTTGTTATGGGCGTTGTTTGTACGGTTTTTGTAGCACTTTGCATTCGGTCATTTATTCAGGCGCGAAAGCGTAGAGAAAAGACCGCCTAATAGTTGAATTTATTGAGCCTGAGCCGGTTGGAACCTGAGCCGGTTGGAGCCTGGTAGAAGTTAACAGCGGAGAGTTCGGTGCATAGTCAGGAATTTTTATACATTTTGGTAGTCGTATAACCACGAATCGTCTGAAACACCTAAAGTGCTCATGGCTAACAATGAATGTTCTTTTGATACCGACATGGTGTCGCGCCTGATTAGAAAGCGCAGGACGATTAAGCCAAACGCGTACGATGACAGACCAGTACCAAACGCGATAATTGAAAAAATAATAGAGAACGCACATTGGGCGCCAACTCACGGCCAGACGTTTCCTTGGAGATTTTTTGTTTGCTGTGGCGATGCGAGAAAAAATCTGGCGAATACGCTATGTGATATCTATCGCATGATTACGCCGAAGGATCTGTTTAAGGAGAAAAAATACACTGGACTCCGCCAGAACGTTTTAGCTGCACCTGTGACTATTTCAATCGCAATGAAACGGGACGAAACTGGGAAAATTCAAGAAATAGATGAAGTCATGGCGGTTGGGTGTGCAGTACAAAATATGCATTTGACGGCTACGGCATATGGTCTTGGTGGTTTCTGGTCGACTCATAGTGCAGCAACAAGTAGGCGATACTGTGACCATCTCGGTCTGAATCAGGGTGATAAGGCGCTTGGATTATTCTTTATTGGATATCCAAAATCACCATGGCCCCTGGGGAAGCGAGGGCCAATTACTGAAGTTGCTTGTTGGGAAGATTAATTGTGAAAACTACATACAAAAGAGCAAGGTAGTCGCGGTTTTGAAGCCGTCATCTGAATGAAAACGTCACAGGGTAGACATGAACGAAGAGAACGTTTTAGTCAATGAGATGATTCAGGAAATTGCACTCATTGAATATCAGAATAGTGAAGTAATTCAAAAATATCGTGAACTCGAGCATCGTATCAAGGCGATTCGCTTTCGCTGTATGAAAAAATGTAGATCCATTCAACTTGTTGAAAAAGATTTTAGGCGACGAGTTAATCGAGTAAAGCAACAGTTTAAACAGGGTCATGATACTGATAATCCCGGGAAATAAGCGGCTGGGACATGAGTCTATTACAGTTCGGCATTAGGTTAGATTCACGCGAAGCAAATTGATAAGCTAACGATCGATAACTTTAGCCAGCGGATGCAATAACTCCTTGCCAGCAACAAGTCTTTGGAACTTCAAACAAAGAGGAAATTTACAGATGAAAAAAGCTTTTACAACATTGTTGCTAGGATGTTCACTTTTTATGTGCGGACTTCTGCCATTTGATGGTGCCTTTCACGTCGCGGCCGCAGCAGAAGTTGATGAGTCGAAAATTGATGGGCTGAAATGTTTCATCATGGTGCGGAAAGATGTAAAAGGAAAAAAAGTTGTAGATTACAAGGATGGCAAATTATTTCTTTGCTGTTCATCATGCGTTAAAAAAATGGATCGTGACCCTGATAAGTATGAGGCAAAAGCAAACTTCCAGCTCGTTTATACAGGGCAATATCGACAGCACGCGTGCCCTTTCACGGGAAAGGAAGTGACAAGTGAATCTCCTCAAGTTGAGGTTGATGGTGGATCACTAGGTGTAGTCGAAGTCAAAGTGTGCTCCGATGAAATGGTGAAACAACTCGAAGCTATGGAATTTGGAGACCAGGTCAAAACGGTCTTTGGCCCAAAGGGGTTTGAAGCAGGAAAGTTTTCAGCAGAATGATTTGAAGCAAAAATCAAAGATGTTTAAAGAATTGGGTAGGGGACAAGATTGAATTTTGTCCCCTACTTTTTTTATTCAAAGATCGTGTAATGGTAATACGATCGTGGTGCCCTTGAATTACCTTTTTAAAAACCCTTAGCTGTGTTTGTTAAATAAGGCATTGGAACGGGAGGTCTTCAGATTGTTCAGTTTCAAATGGGATATTGCTATGAAATGAGCCGGTCGTAATTCCATAAAGCTGGTAAAGAAAATTTTTCTCACTGAGTTCTTCCAAGAATCTGTCATCAGGTCGGTCCAACTCAATGAGGATCGTGAAAAAATGAAACTTTCGATTTTTTGAGATAGGTGTTGGCAGTATTGCGTCCTGCCCCATTAGATTTTCAAAGTCTTGGCAATAGCTATGACGTTTCAACCAATGACCATCTTTCATATTTCTTGCCAGCTCACCTAATTTATATCCATCACGGTGGGCAACCTGCACGATGTATCGATCGGTTTCGAATTCATACATAAGTAATTACCTGGATGATTAGGGGAACGAAGGGACATGCTGCTTATCTATTACTTCATTTAATAATAGGATTCGCACTCTTTGTGGCGAGTGCTGGGTTGTGCAGTTTGAAGACAGCATTGAGTATCAACCCAAAAAATGCTTTGAGAAAAATGATGTAGTTCTTCGACGCCTCGAACCCGAATAGCGTATTGAGACGGAACAAATCTTGTGGATTTGAAGCTGCAGACGCTCACCGAAACTGTTGTACTTTGCGTCACGTGGGGCAGGCTAAGAGTCATTCAATCAATACGTAGCAGACCAATGTTACCACCAGAATACCGATCATATTCAGGATGAAACCCTCTCTCGCCATTTCACGAACAGAAAACTTTCCTGAGGCAAATACAATTGCGTTGGGAGGCGTTGCTACGGGTAGCATAAAGGCAAAGCTGGCACTGATAGTGGCTGGAATCATGAAAAGCTTCGGTTCGATATTTGCTGTGATTGCAGCGACCACTAATATTGGTAATAAGATTGTCGTTGTTGCAGTATTACTGGTGACTTCTGTCAAAAAAGTAACCATGAGACAAATCGAGGCAATGCCTAAAAGAACAGGAAGCATTCCAAGGGAAGACATTGAGTTTCCGAGCACTGCACTTAATCCAGATGATTTGAAGGCACTCGCCAAACATAAACCACCGGCGAATAAGATCAGAACTCCCCATGGAATCTTGGTCACCGCGTTCCAATCCAATAGTTTGCCGCCTTGGCCACAGGGCAGTACAAACATAAAAAGTACGCCGATGAAAGCTATCGAAGCATCATTTGCATACGGCAGTGACATTCCTTGGCCCTCTGCGAAACCAACCCAGCCACCAAATGGCTGTTGGCGGGTGACCCAGAATAAAGCGGTCGTCCCAAAAACGAGTAATGTTCGATACTCTTCTTTCCGCCATGCCCCAACACTCGGTAATGTAATCGGTTCGATAGATCTTATTCCACGCGTTAACCAAAAGCCAACGATGGGGAGCATGATAAAGACGACAGGGGCCGCCATCTTCATCCAGTCAAAAAATTCAATGTCTGTTCCCGTAGCTTCTTTATAGATTCCCATAAACACCAAATTTGGTGGAGTTCCAATTGGTGTTGCGACTCCTCCAACACTTGCTCCGTACGCAATGCCGAGTAACAGTGCTACCTGTAACTTCCGATTTGTTGTCTGAGAAACGACTGCCATTGCTATTGGTAATAACATCAATGTCGTAGCAGCATTAGAGATCCACATGCTCAACACTGCCGAGGCAGTCATGAATCCAAAGACTAGCCGACGACCACTGCCACTACCGAATAGATGTACCATTCCAAGAGCAATTCGTTCATGAACTCCACTCTTTTCCATGGCGGCTGATAACATAAAACCACCGAGCATCAGCAGCACCAATTTGTTTCCGTAAGCCAGGGCAACCTCGTCTGGTGATAAAATTCCGAATAATGGAAATAAAGCCAGCGGGATCAAAGACGTTGCGGGGATAGAAATTGGCTCTGTAATCCACCACGCTGCAACCCACGTGGTGATTGCGGCGGTGACAGAAATGTCACTTGAGAATCCGAGTGTATAAAGCACGGTTCCAAGTACTCCGGCGGCTACCGGGCAAATAATAAGCATCCAGTTTTTCATGTGTTCCTTTGACGAAAGAGATTTGGCTGGACGTGTTTATGGAATGCTGTTTTGATAAAGCTATAGTTCAAGCTGTACTACGCAGTTCCTCACCAGAATAGTATCGATACTGTTATTTGAATAAGCCGACTCGTATTGAACAATCAAATGTTTTCAGTAGTTTTTGTCAGACCATAAAACACAGACACAATCAATCTGCATCAACTGTTGATGGCCAAACCATACCAAAGATACCCATCGCCTTTTCTTTCCCGTGAGATACTAAGCATGCGCTTTTATTGGGACTGCCACCGCCCACTTCCAGATCACTTAAAAACAGCTCATAAATTCAAGCATGAGCGGGATGCAGTAGAATAAATAAAGCGACTCGATACATTGAGTCATTCCCGTGACTTTCCAGGGATCGCACCACTCAATGCGACATTAACAACCATTTTCTTGTGCAATTGCAACTGGTTTTTGTATGTTTGCCGCATTTCATGTTTCTTTTTTAAAATCATAACAGTGGCGTGTTGAATCACATGGTTTATTTAGCAGTGTGAGGCAACAGATCGTTTTTTATGGAATGGCGTAATTGTATCGCTGCATCTGCTTCATAGTCTTCCACCCAGAGCACAACATATTATGCATTTGAATCTGAGAATCTTCTCTTTGATGCTTCTGTTTTTCGGCACAGTCGTATTCAACACTCTGCTGTGCCCAGCCGATACGCTTGCCGTAGAAACACAAACAACGGAACTGCCGAATATCGTATTTTTTTTCACGGATGATCAGACCACCAGCACACTAGGATGCTATGGAAATCCTGTCATTCAAACACCCAACATCGACATGTTGGCAAGAGAAGGTACGAGGTTTGATAACGCCTGTGTGAGCCAGGCAATTTGCTGGGTGAGTCGCACCACCATTCTTAGTGGACTGACTGGCCGCAGTTTTGGAACCTCAAGTCATCCGGATACAGCGACCTCTGCAGCAGTTGAAACCTTGTATAGCGATCTGTTGCGAGAGAATGGTTATCGTACCGGCTACTTCGGCAAGTGGCACGCCAAGATGCCACGCGAATATAAACGCGAAGATCATTTTGATGAATTCGAGGCAATTGGACGGAATCCTTTCTACAAACAACAGCCGGACGGAAGTTTGCGTCACGCGACAGAAATAATTGTTGATCGCGGGATCGACTTTATTCAGTCTCAACCCAAAGATAAACCATTTGCGCTGAACATGTGGTTCAATGCTTGCCACGCAGAAGATAGTGATCGCAGGCCGGGAATCGGTCATTTTCCATGGCCACGGGTTGTCGACGGAATGTACGACGATATCCTGATTGCTCCACCACGGTTGAATGATCCAGAAATATTTTATGATCTTCCAGACTTTCTGAAGACGACGATCAATCGTGAACGTTTCTTCTGGCGCTGGAATACGAACGATAAATACCAGACTAACATTCGATCCTACTACCGCATGGTAACTGGGATCGATGGTGCGATCGGTCGCTTCATGCAAGCTCTTGAAGCAGCGGGGTTGGCTGACAATACGATCATCGTCTATTCAGCTGACAACGGTTATTACATGGGGAACCGCGGCTTGGCGGGAAAGTGGTCCCATTTCGAGGAATCACTTCGTGTTCCCTTGATCATTTATGATCCGCGAGTCAAACCGTCACAGCGTGGACAGGTGACAAAGGCAACTGCCCTAAACCTAGATTTGCCAGCTACTTTCTTGGACTGGGCAGGAATCAAAATTCCAAAACGCTATCAAGGGCGCAGTTTGCAGAAAATTGTGAATGGTAAAAACCATGATGACTGGAGGAAGGAAACATTTCATGAGCACTTTGCTGTCCGTAATCGTATCCCCGCCTTTGAGGGACTACGGAACGAGAATTATAAGTACGTTCGATATTTTGATCATGGGAATCACGAGTTCCTTCATGATTTGAAGAATGACCCTGACGAATTAACGAACTTAGCTAACGATCCGGATTATGCAGATGTGCTCAAAGCCATGCGACGACGCACAACTGAGCGGGTCGATGAGTATGGTGGGCCGCTCGATTCTATTGCAGGCCTCAGTCGATCGACAGATCCCATGCCAGTGGCGTCTGCCAACAATGTGAACCCCATCAACGACGAAGGCTTTATGAAAGTTTTTGATGGTAAAAACCTTCGGCAATGGTCTGGTGATACGAAGTATTGGTCGGTCAAGGATGGGGCGATTACGGGAACCACAGATGGTTCATTAAAGATGAATCGCTTTTTGACCTGGAAAGGTTCAACCATTCGCAACTTTGACCTGCGTGTCAAAGTAAAAGTTACAAACGGTGGAAACAGTGGTATTCAATATCGTGGAACTTCTCGACCGGATCTCGGACTCGATGTTGTAACAGGGTATCAATGTGATGTTGTGGCAAATAAAGCGCAGTACAATGGAATGCTTTATGAAGAGAAAGGACGACGCATTCTTGCTCCCACGGGCAACCAAGTAATCATTGATCCACAAGGACAGAGTTGGATCATCGACACATGGGAAGTACCGATGGTTGCTCCTGATGAGTGGCACGAGTTTCGCGTTCTGGTTGAGGGCAATCATCACCGTCACTGGATCAATGGATCCAAAACGGTGGATGTCATTGACTTGGATGAGGTTGGTAGAAAATTAGAAGGCGTGCTCGCGGTTCAGGTACATGTGGGTCCTGCGATGACAATCCAGTACAAAGATTTTGAGATCAAGCATCTGCCCGATGAGTTTCCATTACAAATCGCGGCGGACCACCCAATCCCAGAAGGTGCTATCGGAGTACGACCGCAGGGGCGAAAGCCCAAAGGATGGACTCCACCAATTTATGGTCAACAAAAAAAATAGTTGCTGCTCTGTTTGGACATGCCTGTTGGTAGCAGGGAACCGCCCTACTAAAAAATTAACAAATATTTTATGTACGACATTTGAAAATAGCACAGCAATTTTTTTCATTTCATAATTGAAATGTATGGCTTCCACGTAAATCGACCCCAATTCTTCTGACGAGGTACGATCGGCAACTCTTTTTCTCCAGTTTCAGTTTCGATCATGATCTTTGGGCCACCCCGATCTCGATCTGGAAATGCCCGAGTCACGAATCCATCAGGAGACCAGTTAGGATCGTCACCGCTTCCGACTTTACGTCTATTCTTCCCATCGCTGCCGACCACCCAGACACGAAAAGTTTCTGCGATCATCTTGTCTCGCTCAGGGTTTGGGATGCCGGTGAATTTGCTTAAGTGGATCATCTCGACGCCCTCCCAATGCGCAATCCATTTGCCGTCCGGCGACCACGCTGGAACTTTCTGTTCGATGGGCGACTTGATCACCTGATGATACTCTTGCTCTGGCTGTGAAATTTGCTTGGCGTTACTTCCATCGAGGTCACTCACCCAGATGCGCATATTACCGCTGCGGTTGGAGACGAAGGCGATTCGATCACCTTCGGGCGAGACGACTGGCATCGAGTTGCTGAATTTAAGTTGTTCCGGCTCGGTGAAAAGCCTTCGTGATTCACCCGTTTCTGTATTCATCAGGTGGATCTGGCTATTATGCGAGGGGTCTTGGCCTGGCTCGGTTTTCATCCAGACAATGTGCTTGGAATCTGGCAACCAAGAGGGCAATAGGTTTCTTCCGTCACTATGAAGATTGCGGGAATTGTTACCATCGAGATTAGAGACCCGAAGAGACAGGCTGTGGCCGTGGTGTTGAACGTAGACCAGCTTTTTACCATCGGAGGAGCAGGCGGGCATGCGGCAGCCGTGCTTGGAATATGTGAGCTGACGACTGTCTGACCCATCCTCCTTCTTGCAGTAGAGCTGTAGCACGCCGGTGCTGTCGGTGTGGCTCACGATGACTTCACGTAGTGGCTGTTCTAAAATCGACTCAATGGTATTTGGTGTCGTCTGAGGCTCCTCTGTACGCGCATTGCTAGTCAGTGTAAAGAACACGAAACTGGTCAGAAGCAAGACCGTGTATTTTTTGGTGGCCATCACGCGAACTCTTTTTTCAATGTTTCATCATTCGAGTTCTCACAGCCTTTTAGAATATCATTCAATATTGTGTCAGCTAAAGATTTTACTCATCGAATCTGTGATTTTAATTTTTTAGGTGAGGCATATATTTTTGCTGAATATTGCTACCTAACATCTGGGATCAAATGGGGTATTTCTGATAAGTCTCGGTAGACAGTCAAGGTAGACATTGTTCTCAAAATCGTTTTGTTATACTACCGGAGATACTTTAGTAGTCAAAAACTTTTGAATCAATTGTTAATTAGAAACGTAAGTGACGCGACTTAATTGAGAACACTAAATGCGACTTACATTGAGAACACTAATTGCATTAGGCGACAATATACTGTCCCCTGACGAGCATAAGGAACTCGAAGATAAACTTCGTGATTCAAGTGAGGGGGATTTACTAGCTAAGAGAATTGAGCGACTCCTTAACAATCCTTCTTCCGCAAAACCGCCTCGCTTGTCTGCGAATGAACAAAAACGAGCGGCAGACATGAGGGTATCGGCTGATCTTGTAGCTCAATATCTCGATAATATTATTACTGACGAGAATGTTATAAAATTTGAATCATGTGCGGTTTCATTAGATGAATTACTTTTGGAAGTAGCGGAATGTCACAGAATCTTAGTGGAATTAAGAACAGTTCCTACAGCCGAAGAGAGATTGCCAAGGGCCGAAATATTAAGCCTTGGTAGTAGAATCCAAACGGCTTTTGATGAAAATCATGAGTCTAAAAAGTTCTGTGCCGATAGTGTTAATAATTTATCAGGAGGGACTGAAAAAGAAACCGAAGTTCGGCAAGACTGTGATGTGAAAGAACTCAGGGATTATAAATGGATTTTACGAACTAGTGATGGA